>JAHRVB010000001.1 GCA_019090895.1 Kangiellaceae bacterium | reverse complement strand
GCAATGCTTCAGCATTATTTAGTGCCACCCTCGAAGTATTGCGTAGTGCAGCACGTTGTGTGGGATTTAAGTAAGCGAGTGATTTGGTTAAAATATTTGACGCACGTTCTTTCGCCTCTAGTTGTTCAACAAGTTCATTTTCAAGTCCATCAATAATAGGTTTATTATTATCAATCTGATAATTTTTACGAGGTTTCAATTTTCTAGTACCATAGTGGGCGGCATACTTTTCGGTTTTGTAGCCGGTAATATTAGAATTTGAAACGGTGGCAACCTGGTCCTTGAAGCCTATACCTTCATATTGGTCGATGCCCTTAGCATATTTAATGACATGCTCAAACAACTCCTTGCAGGGAGCAAAATTAGTAAGGTTACAGGTTACAA
This sequence comes from Kangiellaceae bacterium, assembly GCA_019090895.1. Taxonomy (GTDB): domain Bacteria; phylum Pseudomonadota; class Gammaproteobacteria; order Enterobacterales; family Kangiellaceae. Next base: position 2,494 of record JAHRVB010000001.1, on the reverse strand, counting down.
TATTATCGGGTATAACCGTTAAAAGATTCAGTGGATCGCCACCAAATTGATGGGCTGCAACTGTAATAGTCACCGATTGTTTTTGCTCGTCGGTTAAAAACCCCAGATTGCCCGAGACCTCTCCCAATGCAAAATCTACTGAGATATTCCCATTGATTGCATCTTTATCTGAAGAGCTCAAATATACGGCCTTCATATATACCATTAACTGGCTGGAATATTCAATTTCTGTGACAAACTCGTTACCAGCAGCCTTTAGCAGGTCCGAATCTTTAAAGCGTTTCTTGCGTTTTTTCTTAACAATCGCTTGACCTTGTTTACTTAAAGTTAGCCCATGTTTATTCGTTATACCTCTCAAAACATGAGACTTTGATTTATTTAGTACCGACAAAACCCAATTGCTCGAAAACTCGTCACTGCCCGCTGCCAAAGCTATATCAGCCGAGGCTTCGGCCTTAACCACTGGAAAGTCGGCGTTAACGGTGGCTTCACCACTAATACGACTGGAAATTTCGCGATACGATAAATTCTGCGTTGCCAATATATTTGTGGCGGTAGAACCGCGCTCTACAACTTTACCTTTAACCGTTTGAAAGTTTAGAAACTCACCGGTAAAGCTGTTGTAAGCAGTACCCAATGGTATATGATCGTTGACCGCGCCGGGAATATTCGATGCGTGTGATGTTATCGAAAAAGTAGATAGCAATACCATTGTTGAAACAGCCATTGCCAAAGTAATCGTGCTCAATTTCATGTTAATTCTCCTAAAATTCCAATGCTGTTTCGTCGTAGCTGTTGAAGAAAGTTTGCGTTTCCCATGCACTTGCACAATATTTCGGTTCATAGGCTAAACAATCTTTGACCAAGTTAGCTAGATTAGTGATGTTGTCGCGAGATAAATGAGCAATCTCTCTAACCGTACTTTCTTGTGCAACACTAAGCTCACTATAACGCTCGTTCAATAAATACTCGGCACGGCGTTTGTCTAGCATAGCCCGCTCCCATCGACCATGTACTTCGCGTAGCGCTTTACGTGAGAGAAAAGTTAACTCATCATAGGGGTCCTTCATATATTGCGCCCACTCGGGTCCAGTTAGGTCATAGCGAGCAGTGAAATACCGGCTAGGGTTAAACTTGTTAAAGTTTAGTGAGCCATCAGCATTTTGAAACTGCCCGGGGTAGTCAACTTTCATGTAATCAACAGCGTTTCTAAATAAATCAAAACAAGGGGTGGGATGGTTTAGCGTGCACGACAACAGCCCACTGGGAATAATGCTCACCAGCTCCTGGCTATCACCTCCATATTGTTTTGCGGAGACAGTCACGGTAACCGTTTCTGCATTGTCAATTGAGCTAAAATTTGCGCTGCCATTAACATCAACACCACCCGCCCAATTAACAGATAACTGACCTCCGATATTTTTTTTATCCTCTGCATTTTTGTATTGAAACTTTAGCGTTACTTTTAACCACGAACTATATTCAATCGCGTGGATAAACTCGTCACCGACTTGTTCCATTAAATCTCGACCGTTACCTAACGCTTTCTGCCAACCTAGAAATTCTCCTGTCGGCACTAAACCAACTCCAGTACCTACTAAGTCCTTGGCATCTATCCCCCCTTTGCTGACAGACGTGGGTAACATCACTCTTTTTTCAGGAGTCACTCGTGCAAATAAGGTATAAGTGCCCACATAAGAGTCCGCGGCTGACTCGTTGGCAATGGCGACATTGCCGCTCACCTCAACCGTACTGAACCTTAAATCTCCACTTGCTCCACCTGAAATTTTGTCTAAGATTGCCTGATGACTTAAATCGACCCCAACAGAAAAATGGGCCATAGTATTGCCAACGAAGGCATCCACACCATCTTCAGACATGACATAAATGGAGCTTGTTCCTTTGCTTTGCTCTTTGACTGAATCGTAGCCATTTCCGAGTTCATTCACATCATTGTTATTGTCCACGGGAATTTCACTTCCAAATGAAGCGATACGACTGGCCCTATTAGGTTCGGTCCTCATTTGTGTGCCATCATTGAATGTTTTCCAGCTGACGTTTGGTTGTTCGTCAATGTTAACGACCTTTACTTGACCCGCCATTACATGAGTTCCGAACAAAGTTACTAAGCTGAAGAGCAAGAATTTTGTCGTTTTAAAATAAGAAATCGACTGTGAAGTGAGCCTCTTTTGATGATTAATCGTGCCCGCGACAAGTTTAATTTGATTCATTGTAATCATGCCTCTCTAGTTAAAGTATTGTAGGTTTTGATGGGCGTCTACTATTGCTACACTCCCAAAATCATTGGTAAAATTTGTTTGCTATCTCCGATAGTGACTACTTGACTTCTATTTTCATTTTTAACCGTTCCTCGTCTTTTTAACCGTTGGACTAACTCGCTTAAGTTCGAAAACTAATCGTCGACCAATAAAACTCGTTGACACTCCTCGCAACACCTTGACACTTAGATTCTAAGTTTTCATGTTAATCATGT
>JAHRVB010000200.1 GCA_019090895.1 Kangiellaceae bacterium | reverse complement strand
CGTGTAGGTCAGTCTTTAGGCTGACAGCGATGCTCAAGATTAAAGTCGGAACGTCTGTCTAAACCTTCAACCTCAGCGTCGGCCTGAAGACCGACCTACCTTTTTATCCCCGTTCCCGTGTAGGTCAGTCTTTAGGCTGACAGCGATGCTCAAGAGTAAAATCCGACCGTCTATGTAAACCTTCAATTTCATTGTCGGCTCAAAGACCAACCTACACGTTGTTTCCTCACAACCATTTCGCATCCCAATGAGGATAGTCACCTATATCTTCAACCAAATTTGCCCTCAGAGGATTGGCGACTATATATCTCGCAATTTGCTTAATATCCGCTTCCTTTCTCAATCCGTGATCGTGAAAATTCGATTGCCATAATTTCCCTTTATTCTCTAGTTTCGAGTTTATCATTCGTGCACTGTTCCCTTTCAAATGACTCATAACTTTCGAAAGTGAATAGTGTTCATTTAATTGAATTAACCAATGGGCATGATCTGGCATTATTACCCAAGCCAAGAAATCAACCATTTGTCTTCGCTCCATGTCTCGCATGACTTCCACCAATAGGCGCGAAGTTAAGAAATCTAAGAAATGAGGAACACGATCGGAGGTATTAGCTGTAACGAAATAGATTCTGCCAGCTTCAGAGAATCTTCCTTTTTTTAGTTCGTGATAGGGCATCCATTGCCTCTGTAGATTAGGGGACTCTGATAATAATAACTTGATATCGATGGTATTGGAAATCATCGAACATGTTGATGTTCCCTCGACCAAGGTTGTCGGCCTGAAGACCGACCTACAATTTTAACCCTATCTCGTGTAGGTCAGTCTTTAGGCTGACAACGATGTTCGATTTGAAACCTTAACTATTTGCATACCTTTAATCTCAGTGTCGGCCTGAAGACCGACCTACATTTTTAACTCGATCTCGTGTAGGTCAGTCTTTAGGCTGACAGCGATGTTCGATTCTAAAACCTTAACTATTTGCATACCTTTGATCTCAGCGTCGGCCTGAAGACCGACCTACCTTTTTAACTCGATCCCGTGTAGGTCAGTCTTTAGGCTGACAGCGATGCGTAGTAATAAAACTAAAAACACTGACTCAAAACAATTAGTATCAATACGATATGGGGAAAGGCCACGGTGGGTCGAATTGATTGGTGGATGAACTCTCCAATTAACGAAAGCCCGGTCAAACTCGACTTTTGCTATTCACTATTGAATTGGCATTCGCTCTCTTGGCTACTCTCCAAAATATATTGTTCGACCTGTAACAACCTTGACTCAATACGAGCTTGAAACGTCTTCCAGATCTCATCTTGTAGCCATAACACTGATAATATCAGAACAACATACGCTATTAACATCTGACATCTATGCCACTAGCAAGACTAGGATGCTCACTAGCTTTATGTAGAGTGAACGCATTTCATAGCTATCAAACTGGGTTTTAAGTAAATGCCATTCTGTTTTAAATTCTTTCTTTTCCATTATTCACTCTTCAATTAGTAGATTATTTTTTACGATTGTTGTTTAAAGTAAAATAAGAACTCGGACGATGACAATACGAACTCCCAACAATCTAGCAATCAATTCTCTATTATTGATTTATGTAAAATGCATTTCAATTTTCAACGCTTAAATTAACACCCATTTTAAAATAAGGCAATCCAGATTTAGTGAATTCATTACCGACAGGTTGCATACCAAACCGTTGATAAAATTTCGATGCCGTTTTGCGCGCATCACACCATAAATAGGTTATATCTCTTTGTTTAAGTTCAAGAATGATATGAGCCAATAGTTTACTGCCAATACCTTGGCCTTGATGTTTTTGCAATGTTGCGAATTTTCGTAGTCGAGCCTTTCGATCTTGAAGATATATAGATGCAACACAAGCGAGGTTGTTTTCAACAAACCCACCAAAATGAAATGCATCATCATCTCCATCGACTTTACAAAAAGCGATCTCCTCCTCCGGCCATAAAACTTCATGCCGGATAGGTAATGCTTCTCGCCAATTAATTTGTTTTATTTCTAGATTCATGTATGCATCTTTAATACAGTAAGTTTAAATGAAAAATACTTACGGATATCAATGACAATGTTCACCTTTATAGGTCATCGGCAATCATCATCCTAATCTTTTTTGCTTTCTCAAAATGATCCAACTTATGTTGTTGAATCCACCACGTAGCAACTTCCATCAATTGAACTGGGTTATCATTTTTATTTTCAAAAAATGCATAAAACGAAATCCCAACCGAATCGCCTTTAGCGGCAATTTTCTTATCACAAACTTCTATGATTTTTTGTCTAATTTCTTTATTCATACAACACTCTTAAGATTTATTCTGAGAACCTATATAACTAAAGTTCATTTTTTGTTAGGGCCAATACGAGAAACATCAGCACAAGCAACATAATAAGAAATAGAACATAGGAAAGTATCGATAATGGAATTTTAATGTAGGATTTCATCTCATGAAAAAAGTGATAATAAGCCCAAAAATTGAATGCCATACTGCCGACAAAAGGTAAAACTTCAGTGAAGTTATCTTTTACAACAACAACGCTCATCAGTAAATAAACGATCATCTGATGACCAGTAATATAAGCATTAAGGATCAAATGCTCAAAATAATTATATTGCGATTTAATAAAGGCTAGATACGAAGCTAAAGAAAAAATCGGTAGTATTAAAAAGAGTGTGTAACCATAATTCTTGGCCAACCATTCTAGAATGGTTAGCGTTGTTGACTCCTGACCAGCCTCCATTTCACTCATGTCGTTTTGAAATCCCGTTACAAAATCTTCAGTCGGATTATTGAGGTCAAAAATTATCGTGAGGAACACGTATAACGTAGAGGTCAATACTAAGTAACCTAAAGGCTTAAAGTGTTGTTTTCTTTTGCCTTCCAAAAACTCGCGTATGCTTTTACCAGGCCTGATAGTCAGCTCTTTGAAGGTATAAAGAAATCCCTGGTTCATCTGGATAATGCTATCGGAAATCTCTTCAATGAGGTATTTATAATCGACCCGACTAACGCTCGATTTTTGGCCACAGTTATTACAAAATCGACCTTGAAAATTATGTTCACAATTCTTACAGTTGTATAGTTTCAAATAGATTCTCTCGTATTCTATTATATCTATCGGTCAGTTTAACTTATTTTACTATCTGATTGTTGCGGCATGGTAAACCACACATTATGATTAACGTATCGAACGTACATCAATTTGAGAAAGGTATCAATGAGTTAATTATGCTGGATGTTTAACTTGAGTCATTCAAAGAGATTCACGATGTTAATTCGATTATTTTATGGAATCGAATGATAGCTTAAGATAGCTATCATAGTTTGCTTCTCCTTTGTTACTTAGAACCGTACTGATCCAGGCTTCACTTTCATGACTGATGACTCTTAGTTCATGCACACAAGCGATTAAGGAAGTGTCTGGCACGGCAGTAATGTTAGTAGGGTCGTCTACGGGTGAAGAAAACAAACGATGATGCATAATATCTTCTTGCTCCCACCAATCCAAGATAAACCAGTTTCGTAACGTACCTTGATGAATAATAAGAAAGCCGACTCCGTATCGTTGCCCATTAATGGCGGGTTGTGGTAAACGTGGTAATAGTCTCTCGATTCCAAGAGTAACAAGCGAATTAGGAAGAGGCAGTTGTTTAGCGGATATCCCATACACTTTTATTCGCCAATCACAACGATTGGCGACGGTTATAAAACTGACAGGCCTTGTTTCAAAACTCATGATTCTATTCTCGTCAATTGGGTTTCAATCACTCTGAAGGTTATTTCTACACGGGTTCATAAAAATGCATAAACGCACCTGAAGGACACGCCTCAAACTTGGTCAACTTAAATCGAATTGATACTGTACCATCTGCAAACAATCGTTTTCCTTCACCGACAACTACGGGGAAGGTCCATAAACGCAATTCATCAACGAGCCCTTTGGCAAGAAGTAGTTGAATAAGTTGCCAACTTCCGTGTACTTGCAAGAGAGGGCCGTCTTGCTGTTTAAGCTGAGATATTGCCGATACGATATCTCCCGAAATCCGCTCTGAATTTTTCCATTCAAGGCTTTCTCGGGAAGAGGTAACGACGTATTTCTTGGCTTGATTCAGTTGTTGAGCAACAGGACTTTCGGTATCTGAACTCGCAAAACTAGAGGCGAACATTCGATAGGTAGTATGACCTAATAGAAGATCATAAGGCTCAGCCATAGCTTCCTTTGCAACTTGAGTCATCACTTCTTCCCAATGCTCGCGGGCCCAGCCACCTTGGGAAAAACCGCCTGACGAATCTTCCTTTGGATCACTCGGGGCTTGCATAACACCATCCATAGTTTGAAAGGTCAGTATTGCCAACTTTCTCATAATATTCCCTTATATTGGTATTAACTATCGGCTGACTGATATTTTTTGGTAATGTACCAGTACGAATCTCTCAATACGATAACATATACTTCGAACGAGTTTTAGATTTAACGATGCTCCCAGCGTTCAAATAGGTCACACAAGTCGCCATGCGCAAATTGTTCATTTGCAAATGTAAACGTCCCGGAATTCATCATTTCCTCGCCAGCTTTACGAATGAAATCAAACGTTGCTCGAGCGATACTACCGCCGACACTGATTCGTTTTACACCACAATTGGATAGATCATCTTTTGTTAGTAAATTTCCTGACAACCCCATGACAACATTAAATGGGCCCTGCACTTCACGAATTAATTTGGAAATCGTTTCTTTATCTGAAATACCTGGAACAAATATACAATCTGCACCGGCTTCTAAATATCGATTACAGCGCTTGACGGACTCTTCAAACGCTTTTGGATGACCCGTTAAGTAAGCATCGCATCGGGCTGTTAGCACAAACTCGCTATTTCCACTGAAGCTAACTGCCGCAATAATTCGATCCGTCGCTTCTTCCAATTCGAATAATGGGTTTTCCGAATCACCAGTAAAATCTTCTATATTGGCCCCGGCTATTCCTAGGTCAATCGCTTGGCCAATAATATCTGCGACGCCTTCTGGGTTATCACTATATCCAGCTTCGAGGTCAGCATTAACAGGAACCCCCGCGACATCGACGATTTCTTTTATTTTCTCAAGCATGACGTCTTTGGACATTCGTTGATGATCTGATAATCCCGCAGCGAAGGCAATACCAGCACTGGTAGTCGCAATAGCTTCAAATCCCGTATTGGCCAGAACAATGGCGCTGCCAGGATCCCAAGCGTTTGGCATAATGAAGGAGCCTTTTCTTGTGTGTAAGGATTGGAAACGACTCGTTTTATCTTGTGATGCTGGCATAATTGGTCTCTGTTCTTATAAATTTCTGATAGCTTGTTTCGGACTATGTGCTGCAGGCTATCTGTTTCGAATAGCAATAGGGTGGTCGTTATTTAGCTGCAATAAATCCCAAAGGTTTCCATAAAGATCTTCGAAAACCGCTACCATTCCGTAATCTTGTTCTTTCGGTGGTCTTACGAATTTTATGCCATCTTCTACCATTCGGTTGTAGTCGCGCCAGAAATCATCGGTGTTTAAAAATAGAAAAACTCGACCACCCGCTTGATTGCCAATAAAGGCATTTTGTTCTAGTTTAGACGCCTTTGCCAATAATAAAGTAACACCTGTCGAACCTGGTGGTGATACCACAACCCAGCGCTTATTTTGTTCGGGCTGAAAGGAGTCTTCAATTAACTCGAATTTTAGTTTATTAACATAAAAGTCAATCGCGTCATCGTAATCTTTTACGACAAGCGCAACATGTACGATAGATTGTTTCATTGTTTAGTCTCTACAATTTGATTCAGATCTTGTGAAGGTCAGTCTTTAGGCTGACTCGATGTTCGATTTTAGAACCTTAACTATTTCACATACCTTTGAGCTCAGCGTCGGCCTGAAGACCGACCTACATTTTTAAACTCGATCTCGTGTAGGTCAGTCTTTAGGCTGACAGCAATGTTCGATATTAAAATCTTAACGTTCTTGCATACCTTTAAGCTCAATGTCGGCCTGAAGACCGACCTACATTTTAACCGCGATCCCGTGTAGGTCAGTCTTTAGGCTGATAGCGATGTTCGAGTTTAAAATCTCAGCGTTCTTGCATACCTTTAAGCTCAATGTCGGCCTGAAGACCGACCTACATTTTAAACTCGATCTCGTGT
>JAHRVB010000199.1 GCA_019090895.1 Kangiellaceae bacterium | reverse complement strand
CAGCGCGTCTACCAATTCCGCCACTCTCGCACACTACTGTAACTAACACACTGTTTTTCTTAAAAAACAGAAAAAAATCTGGGGTGGACGAAGGGGCTTGAACCCTCGACAACCGGAATCACAATCCGGGGCTCTACCAGCTGAGCTACGCCCACCATCATAACGTATCGATTAGAAATGTTCTCATAGCTGACTATAAACTTCAATCATAGAAAACACACATAACCAAAATATCTAACTAGTATCGAATAAATTCGATAGGCACCTATGGCGCGCCCGGCAGGATTCGAACCTGCTACCCTCGGCTTAGAAGGCCGATGCTCTATCCAGATGAGCTACGGGCGCATTGCTTCATAGAAACCCTGCTCTCAATCAATACTAATAAAATCTGATTAAGATAATTTGGTCGGGGAAGAGGGATTCGAACCCCCGACATCCTGCACCCAAAGCAGGCGCGCTACCAGACTGCGCTATTCCCCGACTATCCCACGCAAAGTACCCTCTGCTTGAGAGCGCGGAATAATACTGATTTAAGTGTTTGAGGTCAACAAAGAAAACCGATTAAATATAAAAATTCTTGTCTAACTTGAAATTGTCATCGAGATTGACTATTTCACATACTATTTTGTCCTATTTTTAACGTTGTCGAAGGGAACAACACATTATTTCTCTAAATATACTTGGCTAACCTTCTCACAATTGAGAAAATAGCGCATTATTATTCAAATATATAAAATGATTGTAACCAATGACTGCAAAACTGATTGATGGTGTAAAAATTTCAGCGGAATTTCGCCAAGAAATACGCGAGAAAGTAATTCAAAGAGTGTCTAATAACAAGCGTCCTCCTGGACTCGCAGTAATATTGGTTGGGGAAGATGCTGCTTCAGCGGTATATGTCGGGAAGAAAGTTAAGGCGTGTGAAGACGTAGGATTCGAATCTAGGAAGCTAGTATTTGACACAAGTATTAACCAAGAACAACTCGAAACTGAAATCGACAAACTGAACCAAGACGATACTATCGATGGCATTTTGGTCCAACTCCCTCTACCTCAACAGATGAAGGTTAGTCAGATATTAGAAAGGATTGCCCCATCGAAAGATGTAGATTGTTTTCACCCTTATAATGTCGGAAGGTTGGTGCAACGGGTCCCAGGATTGCGACCATGTACTCCCTACGGCATCATGATCATGTTGGAAAAGGTTGGTATCTCAGCCAGAGGACTCGATTGTTGCGTTGTTGGCGCTAGCAATATTGTAGGCCGTCCGATGGCAATGGAACTGATGTTAGCAGGAGCCACCGTGACCGTATGTCATAAATTCACAAAGGATTTAGCGCAACAAGTATCTCGAGCCGACTTAGTCGTTGTCGGAGTGGGTAAGCCAAACTTAGTGAAAGGCGATTGGATAAAGAAAGGAGCGATTGTGATTGATGTTGGCATTAATCGTTTGGAAAACGGCAAACTTGTCGGTGACGTTGAGTTTGAAATTGCCCGAGAAAGAGCTTCTTGGATTACACCTGTGCCTGGTGGCGTCGGACCTATGACAGTAGCAACACTGATGCATAATACTTTGTACGCTGCCGAAAAAGCTGACGTTTGATCAAAAAAGTCGGCTAAAGCCGACTTTTTGATGTTTATTTCATATCTATCATTAACTTTGCCAGAAGAGGTCACCACCGTGATCTTCAATAGTCTCTAACACTTTACCACCACCTCGTGCGACGCAAGTGAGAGGATCTTGAGCGACGATCACGGGTAAGCCCGTTTCTTCCATGAATAATCTATCTAAATCTTTTATCAGCGCGCCTCCTCCAGTCAGCACCATCCCTCTTTCAGAAATGTCTGCCGCCAGCTCTGGAGGTGATTGCTCTAGCACTGAACGTACTGCTCGGATCATGCCGGCCAAAGGATCCTGCAGAGCTTCTAGAATTTCATTACTATTTATAGTGAACTTTCTTGGAACCCCTTCTGCAAGATTTCGTCCCCTTACATCTATTTCCATCACATCAGTGCTAGGAAACGCAGTACCTATTTCGTGTTTGATTCGTTCAGCGGTTGATTCACCTATCACTGTGCCATAGTTTCTTCGTACATAGTCGATAATTGCATCATCAAATCGGTCACCTCCAATCCGTACAGAATCAGAAGAAACAACACCGTTAAGGGAAAGGATTGCAATTTCCGTCGTTCCCCCTCCTATATCGACGACCATTGATCCTCTGGCTTCTCCAACAGGTAATCCTGCTCCTACTGCAGCGGCAACAGGCTCTTCAATTAAATACACATCACGAGCACCGGCGCCGTATGCCGACTCTTTGATTGCTCTTCGTTCCACCTGAGTTGAACCACAAGGAACACAAATCAATACTCTAGGGCTAGGTCGCATGAAGAAACTTGAATCATGAACTTTACGAATAAATTCCTGCAACATCTTTTCAGTCACTTCGAAGTCTGCAATAACTCCATCCTTTAGCGGTCTGATAGCGGTTATATTACCAGGCGTTCGTCCTAGCATTGCTTTCGCATCCGATCCCACTGCGGCAATTGATTTATTTCCGCCCCTTTCCTGCCGAATGGCAACTACTGATGGTTCATTTAACACAATCCCTTGCTCTCGCATGTAGATCAAAGTGTTAGCGGTACCTAAATCGATAGATAGATCGGCTGAAAACAACCCTCGAATTTTATTAAACATATTAAATTTCTTATTTCCTATAGCTTTTATACACTGATTATCGCTTACTTCAGTGTTAAACAGAAGCACTTGCATTCTATTTATTGATCTTTGTAGACAACAACATACTGGCTTTCAATAATTGCGACTTATATAATCAATCAATAGAAAGCGAATTTCTCACAAAGTTCAGTTTTACCAATATAAATAGAGTATACAAGAATCCACACTATGAAATTAAAGATATCGCCGCTCAATCTTACTACAATTCCCACGATTGTCGCTTTAGCTGAAGAAATTTGGCATGAACACTACACTCCTATAATAGGTGCGGAGCAAGTTTTTTATATGTTAGACAAGTTTCAAAGTGAACAAGCCGTTACCGCTCAAATTAACGACGGTTATGAGTATTTTGAAGTCAATTTCGAGGAAGAACTAATGGGATATTTTTCTCTACAATTGCGTAAGAACGATAGTTTATTCATTAGTAAATTCTATCTTGCAAAAAGCGCACGAGGTAAGAGACTCGGCAGCGCAATGTTCAAGCATATTGAGACATTAGCGATTGAACAAAAATGCAAAACCATAGATTTGACTGTTAACAAATACAATCCAGCCTATGAAGTTTATTTGAAACTTGGTTTTAGTAACGTTGGTTCAATTGAAGTAGATATCGGGAAAGGCTATATAATGGACGACTACCTCATGCAAAAATTAGTCGCCCCGGTGTGAATCTAAAAGTTAACTACCGAATACTGATTCTAAATAAGCATCTTCTCGCTGACCGTTGATATTAATTTGATCGCTTATTTCACAACCAATAGAAATTCCATTTCGTTTTGGTCTCTCTCCTAATCGATAACGGACGGCACCGTCGTAAGCAATTGCTTGCAAGAACAGTCTCATATTATCGCTGATCGCACATAATGAACTACTTGACTGACTAGCGCACATTCCAGAAAAGTCAGTGAGTGGCAAGCCGATGGGATTGATACCATATAAATAAGTTGCAAATACATTAGCTACCAAATAGGAGCCTGGCTGGGCATAGTGCTGTGGATCAAGACCAGGGTTTACATCATAAACAAAAATCACTCTTTGTTCGTCAAAATCCTCAGGAAAGCTATCTGGAAAATTATCGTAAGTCTTCAACCTTGCTATCAGTTCTGGATTTGGCAAGTTTTGATAGACTGTATCCATCGCTATGGACATAGGTGCATTAAGAATATTAATATTAACTCCCTTTGCTAGGGTGTGAATACACTCATATCGGGTAAGTAGAGCTTCTGAGTCATCTGAAGAAAAACCATTCAAACGAGGCACTGGGTGGTTAACAAAAACATCAGATTTAGCCGAGTTTTCAACTCGCTCTAACGCATCATATACTGATTTGCTTCCACCTGAAGGGAATTCAGTTGGCTCAACAGATTTTATTGCGGTTGATACAACATAATCCCAATTTTCACCATTAGATGGTCCAGATTCCACAAGGTTGAAATTAGAACGCCCCAACCAGACTGCCAACGAAGTACCGCCATCGGTATTGATACTGTACTCTCCTTGCGGGAGACTCCCGCCGGGCAAAGTCATTCCGTAAATATCCCGGACTAAACTAGGTATATCATAACCAGGGGTTGATCCAGAGCCAGCGTGTTTTGTTGTACTGGCGCCAAACCAAATAATATTTAAATCTCTAGTCACTGGCCAAGGCTCAGGTTCCCCAGAGAAATCTCCAGCAGCATTTACAGTAATTGTCACTGTATGCGGGAGGCTAACGTTACTATTGCTGTCGGTCACGACTAATTCAACCTGAAAACTCCCTTCAGTGGAGAAACTATGGGTTGGATCGGTCGATTGACTTGAGCTTCCATCACCGAAATCCCAGCTAAAAGATAAGACATCGCCTTCTGGGTCCGAAGAATTTCCACTATCAAATTGAACTGTAGCACCTACCGTCGTCGGATTTGGTGTGGCAGAAAAATCGGCTGTTGGAGCTGCATTAGCTTGTATTTGAATTGTTTGGGTTTCAGCTGAACTAGACGCATTGGAATCGTCTGTTACGATTAGAGAAACTGAGAAGTTACCCACTGACGAATACTGGTGGATAGGATTAGCACTAACACTCGTATTTCCATCACCAAAATCCCAACTATAGGTCAGAGGATCACCGTCAGGATCAGAAGAATTAGTGGAATCAAAATTTACATCGACACCAACGCTTGCTGGATTTGGGCTGGCAGTGAAGCTTGCAACTGGCGCAGCATTACTGACCGCTGACACAACAATTGATTGCTGTGTTGAGGGACTTTGCGCGCCTAACGTGTCGGAAACTATCAGTGATACTGAATACGTTCCTTCACTAGAGTATTGATGGCTCGGATTAGCTGCTGTGCTGGTATTACCGTCACCAAACTGCCAACTATAGCTTAACACATCACCTTCGGGGTCGCTCGATGACGAACTATCAAAAGTAACCGCAACATTGACCGCTACCGTATCGCTACTTATGGTAAATCTTGCGGTTGGTGGGTTATTATTTCCAGACGATAAAACGGTTATCTCGACTTCAGCTGCTACACTGGCGGCCCCATGATTATCAGTTACGGTAAGTGAAACAACATATGTACCTACTTCAGAATAAATATGAGAAGGGTTTTGCTCCGTACTGGCAGCACCATCACCAAACAACCAAACATAAGTTAACGTATCGCCATTGTCCGCATCACTAGAATCCGTCCCATCGAAGTTAATCGCTGTACCTTGGGTGACAGGATTAGGGCTAACATTTATTCGCGCTACAGGAATAATGTTGCTTGACGAGTCCTCTACTTCAATATTTGCTGTAAAAGGATTACTGCTAGCTCCGCTATTATCTGTCACTGTAAGGCTAACTTGAAAAGTGTTTGCGCTTGCGTATGCATGTACAGGGTTTGTTTCTTGACTAGATGTACCGTCACCAAATTGCCAGCTGTAACTTAAAGAATCACCGGAATCTGGATCATTTGAGTTACTGCTATCAAAGCTTACCGATTCATTTATATCGGCTGGATTTGGTGTGGCCGTAAAACTAGCCGATGGCACTCTATTAGAATTTAAATCTATCGTCTTTTTCTTATCACCCCCTCCTCCACAAGCACTGAGAACGACTAGTGACAAAATAAAAATAAAATTAGATAGAGCTTGATAGATTTTTTTCATAGTGAAAAATACTCGATTGATGCAGCGATTACTTATTAAAGTCTAGCATAGCAAATCGACTTCTTCCTGCTCACAATGTTGCACTTAATCACAAAATCTATGAGATATACTTCACTTTATGACGTAATATTTAGATTTGGTTATAAAAGAAAGGAAGCTAGTAACGTAAAGTGACAGAATCACATCCGTCGATACTCTTGAGATTAAAGAGTAATTCATCCGTGGGTTTGACGGACCATTCTCCTGCAGCAACGATCTCTGCCGTATAAGCAGATTGTTCACACAAAATTCTTACAGGACAAAGACCGCCTTTACAAAGCTGAAGTGATTCTGTGACTTCTTCTGCAAGTGATTGCCCCATATTGATATTAAGTTGCAATTCCAAGTATTTCACTCTTGATTCCCTTACTTCTACAAGTGGCAATACTTCAACTCCACTCATTTTTAGTCCGCCGGAAAAATCATCGTTTGAAATATCCCCTTTGGCGACAACGATTTCATCTTTACGTAATACATCTTTACTCGCTTCATAGAGGTCGCTATAAATCATTACATCCAGACGGCCGCTTTGATCATCTAAAGTTACAATAGCCCAATTTAGCCCCTTTTTTGTTTTCATTACCCTAATGTTGATAATCAATCCGGCAACCATTACGTTGTCTCCCCTTCGAGTCGGCTGTAGGGAATTGAGTCTGACACTACCGAATTTCTTTATTTCAGGTAAGTAACGATCAATGGGATGTCCGGTTAAATATAATCCAAGAGTTTCTTTTTCCCCTTCTAAAACTCGACCTTCAGGCCATGGTCGAACTTCTGCATATTCAATGTTCTGCTCTGCATTTTTTTCGGAAGGAGTACCGAATAAATCGTTTTGTCCAAGCGCTGAATTTCGCTTAAATTGCTCTGCACTTTTTATCGCTTTTTCTAACGAGGCCATGATAACAGCTCTATTGGGTCCAATATTATCCATTGCACCCGCTCGTATTAGCGCCTCTAATGTTCTCCGATTCGCTTTCTTTAAATCGACTCGATTACAAAAATCGAATAGATCCAAGAAAACTCCATCCTCATTTCTTACATCAACAATCGACTGAATAGCCGCCTCACCTACACCTTTGATCGCACCTATGCCATAGATAATTGTATTGTCACCATCAATGGTAAATTTATATACGCCTCTGTTCACGTCCGGCGGTACAATTGATAGTCCGATAGATTTAACATCGTCAACATAGGTGACGACTTTTTCAGTATTATCCATGTCGGCTGACATCACGGCTGCCATAAATGCGGCAGGATAATGCGTTTTTAACCAAGCAGTTTGATAAGAAACTAATGCATAAGCCGCGGAATGGGATTTGTTAAACCCGTAACCCGCAAATTTTTCCATCAAATCAAAAATATGTCCGGCTAATTCTCCATCGACCTCTCGAGCCTCAGCACCTTCCATAAAAATAAGCCGTTGCTCTTCCATAACTTCGGCTTTCTTCTTACCCATTGCTCGTCTCAGAAGATCCGCTCCACCGAGTGAAAAATTGGCTAACACCTGAGCGATTTGCATCACCTGTTCTTGATAAAGAATAATTCCGTAAGTTGGTGCTAGAATAGGTTTAAGGTCTTCGTGTTGATAATCGGCGTGTGGGTAAGCCACTTCCTGCCTGCCATGTTTACGGTTAATAAAATCGTCAACCATACCAGAACCCAAAGGTCCCGGCCTAAATAAAGCAACAAGTGCAATTATGTCTTCGAAAGAGCTAGGAAGTAACTTTTTAATAAGTTCTTTCATTCCTCTCGACTCAAGCTGAAATACCGCAGTAGTATTAGCGGCTTTGAGCTGAGTAAAGACTGCTTGGTCGGCTAAGTCTATAGTTTCAATATCAACTTTCTCTTCATCGGATACGGCGGTACTATTTATGGTGTCGATGGCCCAATCAATAATGGTGAGTGTTCGTAGACCTAAGAAATCAAACTTAACGAGTCCTGCGGTTTCAACATCATCTTTATCAAATTGAGTTACCAAACCACCACCGGATTCGTCGCAATAAAGAGCGGAAAAATCGGTTAAGTCTCCTGGCGAAATGACGACTCCGCCAGCATGTTTTCCAGCGTTTCGAGTGATCCCTTCAAGCTTTCTCGCCATATCCCATAAAGCTTGAAATTCGTCTTCTAATTCGTAGCGAGATCGAATTTCCGGTTCTTGTTCCCATGCTTTAGTAAGCGACATACCGATTTCAAAGGGAATAAGTTTTGAGATCTTATCAACAAAACCATAAGGTTGACTGAGTACTCGACCGACATCTTTAATAACGGCTTTAGCTGCAAGGCGGCCAAAAGTAATTATTTGGGAAACACTATTTCGACCATATTTTTGGGCGACATAATCAATAACGCGATCTCGTCCATCCATGCAAAAATCGATATCAAAATCAGGCATCGAAACCCGTTCTGGATTTAAGAATCGTTCAAAAAGCAATTCATATTTTAATGGATCTAAATCAGTTATTTCCAAAGCATAAGCGACTAGCGAACCCGCTCCTGAGCCTCGCCCTGGACCTACCGGTACACTATTGTCTTTACTCCATCGAATAAAGTCGGCAACGATCAAGAAATAACCAGGAAATCCCATTTGATTAATTACCCCTAGTTCAACGTTTAAGCGCTCATCGTAGGGTTTTCTTATTTCAATAAAATCATCGGCCTCTCGGTCAAATAGTTTAGTAAGCCGCTTCTCAAGCCCTTGTTCACTGAGCTGACAAAAATACTGTTCAATCGTTAATCCATCAGGAATGGGATAATTTGGTAAGAAATATTCACCTAAGTGCAAAGCTAAATTGCATCGTTTCGCGATTTCTAAGGTATTTTCGATAGCTTCTGGGATATCAGAAAATAACTCTCTCATTTCAACAGACGATTTTAAGTACTGCTGACTCGAATAACTTTTTGGACGTCGAGGGTCATCTAATACCCTTCCTTGATTGATACAAACTCGAATCTCATGAGCATCGAAATCTTCTTCTTCGAGGAAACACACATCGTTTGTAGCAACAACAGGCGTTCCCGAGGCTTGTGCAAAAGAAGCAACTGAATGAATATAATCGCCTTCTCCAGCTCTTCCTGAACGCTGCAGCTCTATGTAGTATCGTCCCGGAAAATATAAGTGCCAGAAACCCAAACTTTCGGCAGCTAACTCATGATTTCCAGCCAACATTGCTCGACCGATGTCTCCGTCCTTACCACCCGATAAGACGATTAAGCCTTCATTAATAGATTTGAACCACGATTTTTCTACCGTAGGTACACCTCGTTTTTGGTTTTCTTGATAAGCTCTAGATACCAGCTTTTTTGCATTCAAATATCCCTGTTCGTTCATACATAAGAGACCAATCCGAAAACTTTCTGCATCATTGTTATCATCATTGACCATCAAATCAACGCCGGTAATTGGCTTAATGCCATTCGCTCTGCACTTTTTATAAAATTTGATTAAGCCGCAAAAGTTGACATGATCGGTAATAGCAACCGCTGGCATCTCAAGTTTTGCTATCCGATCTAACGTAGGATTAATTCGACAAATCCCGTCGACCATTGAGTATTCTGAATGCAATCTTAAATGGACGAAATTATTGGCTGAAGATTGTTCGATCTCCGTAGTGTCGACATTAATTTCTTTTGATGACAAATTACTCATTGGCAATCAATCTCTATTAGCCTGAGAATTCAATAACTTTTTAACAGGGGAAAAACTCTTTCGATGAATTGCCGAAACCCCCAACTTGTTCAATGCTTCTATGTGAGCTTTTGTCGGATAGCCTTTATGTTTAGAAAATCCGTATCCTGGGTATGTTTCTTCGAACTCGACCATTTCTCGATCTCGCTCAACTTTCGCTATTATGGATGCCGCGCCGATAGCAGGCTCTTTTAGGTCGCCCTTAATAATAGCTTCGCCCGAACAGTTAAGTTCAGGTAATTTGTTACCATCCACCAAACAATGCTCTGGGATAGAACTCAACGACTCCACCGCTCTTTTCATCGCTAATAGACTCGCGTTAAGAATATTAATATCATCAATCTCTTCAACTTCAGCTCGACCAAATGCCCAACTTATGGCCTTAATTTTTATTTCTTTGGCTAACTGTTCTCTTTTCTTAGGTGTCAATTTCTTCGAATCCGTAAGACCCACGATCGGATTTTCCGGGTCTAGGATAACAGCTGCTGCTATAACGGCTCCCGCCAAGGGACCTCTGCCAACTTCATCGACACCAGCAGTGAGTAATTTATAAGTCAATATTTTTTCCTTTAATTAGGCTTGCTATCGCTATCGCCGCTTTTTTACTACCACCCAATAACAAAGACTTGTGAAGTTCTTTATACTCAGATATTAATTTATCCTGTTGCTCTTGATGAAGTAATTTTTTCAGTTCTATAAGTATCTTATCTGCAGTGCAATCAGTTTGTATCAACTCTGTCACTAATTTCTTATTGGCAAGCAAGTTAGGTAACGAGAAACTCCTTATTTTTAAAAGCTTGCTATATATCCAGTAGCTAAAACTTGAAACTTTATAACAAACAAGCATCGGCCTTTTTAATAACATTGCTTCTAGAGTTGCAGTACCTGAAGCAAGTAGTACCACATCTGACGCTTGCATTACATCTCTTGATCGACCATCAATTAATTTAACATTCAACTCTGGGTGGTTCATATCTATGAAATCTTTAGCTTGTTTTCTTCTACTTGAATTTGCACATGGCATTACAAGCTGCATGTCTTCGTAACAGTTATTTAAGTCTTGTGCAGCAGACAAAAAAGGGGCTAAAAGAAAATTCATCTCTGAACCTCGACTTCCTGGAAGTATTGCTAGTACTTTACCTTTATCAATTCCCAAAGCTGTTCTCGCTTCTTCTTTGGATGGGTCTAGAGGAATCTCTTCGGCCAGAGGATGTCCTATACTTATAGCTGGTAAGTTATGCTTCTTATAGATATCTAACTCGAATGGAAATAAACAGATCATTAAAGAAACACTTTTAACTATTTTGTAAATACGATTTTCACGCCATGCCCAAACAGATGGGCTAACATAATGTACCGTTTTAATACCCTGCCGCTTAACCATAAATTCTAATTGGGTATTAAATACTGGTGCATCAATACCGATTAAACAACTAGCTTTGTTCTCGACTATTTGATGAGCTAACCGGCGTCTGACACCCAACAATTCGACCAAGCGTTTTATTATCGGGATAATTCCCATTACAGAAAGACGTTCCATCGGGTACACCGACTCTAACCCCGAGGCGATCATCAACGGTCCACCAATGCCTTTGAAACTCGCATCTGGAAACTCTTTTAGTAATTCTCTAATTAGTCGGTCGCCAAGAATATCACCAGATGCTTCTCCCGCGACCAAATAGATAAGTACATTTGAGCCCTCTATAGAGCCGCATTGATAGGTTGAATTAGTCAAATTAAATTGTTTTAGTGAGTTAAAAAAATAGGAGACAGCAAACTTGTCTTCGTTTTACCGAGTAATACCACGTTGCGAACTTTTTATGAACTCGATCATCAAATCTAGTGAAGAGGATTCCGAAGACAAATTCTTAATTTGTTCTACAGCTTCTTCAATTCTCAAGCCTTGTCGATAAATGATTTTATACGATTTTCTAAGCAATGAGATATCCTCTTTACTGAATCCACGTCGTTTAATTCCTTCAACATTGATAGAACGTACGGAGCCTTCTGCAAATAAGGTGAAAGGCAATATATCTTGGGTGACGTGGCTTCGGATTCCTAAAAAAGAATGCGCGCCGATTCGGCAAAATTGATGAATTCCCGAGAATCCACCTAAAATAGCCCAGTCATCTATTACTACATGACCTGCAATATTAGAGCTATTTGCAATAATAATTTGATTTCCGATTCTACAATCGTGCGCAACATGAGTGTAAGCCATCAACAGATTATCATTACCAATACTGGTTACCTGTTGATCTTGAGTAGTACCGCGATGAATGGTACATGACTCTCTAATAATATTATTATTTCCTATCACCGTTCGAGTTGGCTCACCACGATACTTTTTATCTTGATTCGCCTCACCAATCGATGAAAATTGATAAAAATGGTTATTCTCTCCGATAGTGGTGTGCCCATTGATGACAACATGTGGACCAACAATGGTTCCAGCGCCAATAGCAACATGCTCATCAATGATGGAATAAGGACCGATTTCTACACCATCTGCCAGTTTAGCATTGGGGTGAACTATCGCACTTGGATGAATCATTAAACAATATCCTGTTTAGAACACATAAGTTCTGCCGCACAAACCACTTTCCCATCGACAATAGCTTTTGCTTCGAATTTCCACATCGCTCTTTTCCGCTTCAGTAACGTGACCTTCAACTCGACTTGATCCCCAGGTTCTACTGGTTTTTTAAATCTAGCTTTATCGATACCTACAAAATAATATAATGACGACTCATTCGGCAGTTCGCCAAGTGTCTTAAAGGCTAGAATTCCGGTTGCTTGAGCGAGGGCTTCTAAAATCAATACACCAGGCATGACGGGACGATGTGGGAAATGGCCTGTAAAACAAGGCTCATTAATAGTAATGTTTTTTATTGCGTTTAGGTACTTACCCGACTCAAAATCCGTAACTTTGTCAACTAATAGAAAGGGATAACGATGAGGCAAATGCTTCATAACTTCATGAATATCTAGACTACTCAACTCTTTTTTTACTTCCACTAGTGAGATTCTCCTCGTTCGAGTTGATTAACTTTTTTTTCTAACAAGCGAATTTTCTTGGCCATTTCATCCAACTGCTTAAAGCGAGCGACATTTTTTCGCCATTGTTTGTTTTCTTGTGCCCCGGTACCCGATGAAAATACACCGGCTTTATGGTTAGACTTACTAACTAATGTTCCAGCCGTAAGATGTGTTCCGTCAGCAATATTTAAGTGACCAATAATCGAAGAACGGCCACTAAAAGCACATGATTTACCGATAACAGTACTACCTGCTATACCGGTAAACGCCGCCATTGCAGTATTTTCGCCTACTTCAACGTTGTGGGCAATATGACAGAGGTTATCTATCTTAACGCCTGTTTTAATAATTGTATCGTTAAGCGCTCCACGGTCAATCGTTGTATTGGCGCCTATCTCAACATTATTGCCAATAACAACGCCTCCCGTTTGTGCGATTTTAGTCCATTGTCCAGCGTCATTAGCATAACCAAAGCCGTCACTACCGATCACAGTACCCGAATGGATTATACAATCCTTCCCGATGTCTACTCCGTGGTATATAGCAACGTTCGCATAAATAACGGTATTGGCCTGAACTTTAGTTCCTTCTCCGATAGTAGAATTAGCGCCGATGACCACATTATCTTCAATAACACAGTCTTTGGAAATACTAACGCTATCACCCAGACACACATTTACACCTAATTTCGCGGTCGAATGAATGCATGCAGACTTCGAAATAGCAGTCGCAGGCTTAGGATTAGGATTTAATGCCAGTGATACTAGTGCAAACGCCAAATAAGGATTTTCACAACGTATATGCGTATTAGCAAATGTTTTTTTGTAGTCATTAGACAACAAAACACAACCCGATTGGGTTGTGTTTAATTGTTCTTCAAACTTTGGGTTGCTTAGGAACGAAATCTCATGAGGTTGAGCTACATCAAGAGAAGCAACAGCGGAGATTGATAATCTACCATCGCCTTCTACCTTCCCACCTACAATTTTCGCAATTTCGGCAACCGTCAATACGGTAGCTTGCAAAATTTATCCTGCTGCTGGATCACTTAAGATAGTAATCAGCTTATTCGAAATATCTAAAGCATTCTTTCGATAAGCGACTGATTCTCTTCGTAGAATCACATCGAAATTTTCGGCCTTGGCCAATTTCTCTACACTTTGAAGAATTCTGATCTGAATTTTCTTAATTTCTTCACTTTGAGCACGTTGATAGTCTTCTTCGAGATTCTTTTCCTGAATCTTAATATCTGTTCTTAACTTTTGCAGTGCACGTTGCTTTGAAATTCGCTGCACTTCAGTCAAAGTCATTGCATCACGATTGTAGGCTTCTGTTTGTTTCAAACCATCGTCTCTTAATGCCTTTAGTTCATCTAAACGGTCTTTAAAGCTGGCTTCTAATTTTGCAGCAATTAAATTTGTCTGAGGCACCTTACTTATTACTTGTCGCATGTCGAATACGCCAATTTTAACTTCAGCAGCATACGCACTTGTCAAAGCTGACATTAGTACCACAGTTGTGATTATTAATTTTTTAAACATCATATTACCCTTATATATCAAAAATTTAGTTCTTTTATTTAGAAGGTCTGCCCTACGTTAAACGCAAATCCTTCTCTTCTGTCGCCTTCCTGACTTTTTAAAATCTTCGAAAAGCTAATAACTAATGGACCCATAGGTGATAACCATTGTATCGATATTCCAGTAGAAGCGCGATAAGTATCTGCTTTTGAATAATCTGGAATTAAGTCATATTGAGCAGAATCGACTAACGAACTATATCGCTCTCGCTCAAACTTAGTATCCCACAAATTTCCCGCATCAACAAAAAAGCTTGTTCTTACGGAGTTACTTTCTTCTACGAAAGGGACTGGAAATATAAGTTCAAAGCTTGCTAGTGCTTTAGCATTACCACCTACAGTTCTAGTTCCTATATCAATACGATCGTGGTCCGGAGGTAAATAAGTTGGGATAGTTCCGTCAAAAACATCCCTGCCCGTGTCGGCAATCGATTGCGGAGTTCGGAATATTTCGCGGGGACCAATTGTATTTCTTTCAAAACCGCGAACAGTACTTGAGCCACCGGTTGAGAAATTCTCGAAATAGGGAAGATTATCGCTTTTCCCATAACCGTCTCCATATGATAGTTTTACACGACTCAAGAACGACCAACCTGGTGATATCGGTATATAGTGGTCGAGACTGTAATCCAACTTATAAAACTCTAAATCACTGCCCGGCGCAGCACCACTCAAGGTCAAATATTGTTTTGTTCCACGGTC
The DNA here is from genome assembly GCA_019090895.1 of Kangiellaceae bacterium. Classification (GTDB taxonomy): domain Bacteria; phylum Pseudomonadota; class Gammaproteobacteria; order Enterobacterales; family Kangiellaceae. The sequence continues at coordinate 77,499 of JAHRVB010000199.1, read as the reverse complement.
AGGGAAAATCCCTCGATTCAAGCTACTTCTGACTATTGAGCTGGAAAGCCGAACAATATCGTAGGAAAAATCAGGATCGAGTTTTACATCTCGGCCATGGTCTTCAAAGAAATCAATAATTTGCTGCGACGAACGCCCTTTAGCACTAAGATCATTGGTCTGATAACCGACTCCAAAATTCAGTCTCGTAATCTCGTTAATCGAATATCCAAAATTAAAATCAAGCGCCGCAGTATCTAAAAGAGTCGCCGCTATATTAATTTCGCCAAAATCGGAAGAACGGTAGCTTAACGAAGCACCTGCGCTAATTTCATCGATAGTAAAATACGGGTCGAAATAATTTAATGAGTAGTTAGTTGAGAAACTATTTTTGTTCACAGAAAATCCAACTGTTTTTCCTGAGCCCAGAAAATTATTGTGGCTTACATTTGCATTGACAGATAAGCCGTAGGTCGAGCCATAACCTAAGCCGCCTGAAATAGTTCCCGCCGATCTCTCTTTCACTTGGTAATTGATATCTACACGATCTTCCTTGTCTTCCATTTTGGGCGTTTCAACTTCAACTTCTTCTACAAACGTAAGTCGCTGCAAACGAATTTTAGTTCTGTCCACTTGAGCGGTCGACAACGCACCGCCTTCCATCAGGCGAGCTTCTCTTCGTAGCACTCGATCGTTGGTTGTTTCATTTCCTGTAAAATTAATCCGGTTGACGTAGACTTTTTTACCAGGGTCAACATATAAATTAATATCTACTTTATTTTCTCCAGGCTTAACCGAGGGAACTGAAGTAACATTCGCGAACGCATAGCCAAAATGTCCGAGATTTTGCTTTATTTGTTCTTCTGCGAAGGATATTGCTGCTGCTGAATAAGTATCTCCAGTGGTAAGAGGCATTAGCTGCTTTAATCGTTTTTCAGTCAATACCAAATCACCGTTAAAAGCGATTTTAGAGACCTCGTATTTCTCCCCTTCGGTCACATTAATGGTAATAAAAATACCTTTTCTATCCGGGGAGATCGCAACCTGAGTAGAGGTCACATTGAATTTCAAATAACCCCGATCCAAATAATAGGAACGCAATATTTCCAAATCACCACTTAATTTTTCCCGAGCATATTGATCGTCACTGGTGATAAATGAAAACCAACCACCGCTGGTAATCTCAAACTGATTGAGCAGTTCTTCGTCTTCAAATAATGAATTACCAACAATTTTAATCGATTCGATTTTTGCAGGCTCACCTTCGTTAACATCAAACTGAATCATCACACGATTACGAGAACGTCTAACAACTTTATTAGTGATTTTTACCGAATACTTTCCGTGAGAAAAATATTGCTCTTCCATACCACCAATAATTTCTTTAATGGCGGATGGATTGTAGATTTCACCTTTAGCAAAACCTGCGCCTTTCATTGCGTCAAGAATCTGCTCAGTTTTAATATCATGGTTGCCATCAATAGTGATTTCTGAGATCGTTGGTCGCTCAACTACATCGATTACCAGTTTCTTTCCGTCTCTGAAAACACGTATATCATCAAAGTTTTCAGCAGAAAATAAGGTTCTGATGATGGTTGGAACACGACTTGGTTCCAATCTTTCACCGACCTGGAGTGGCAACATATTGAAGAACGTTCCGAGTTCCATTCTTTGCAAGCCTTCGACCTTTATGTCCTCCACAAGGAAGCTACTATCGTCTTCTGCTTGAGCGTAAACATGCGGAGAAACAATACTTGCCAAAATAGCAAATGATACGCAAAGTGCTTTTGCTCGTATCTGCAACTGCCTGAAATATCTGTTCAAAAAATTACCCATAAATAATATACTTCTTCATAAATGCTATAAGTTCTAAATATCTAAAATCGTGAAACATCGTTATAAATTGCGATAGCCATCAAAGCAAAAACTAACATCATTCCAATTTGAAGACCCATGCCCTGAACTCTGTCTGAAAGGGGCTTGCCGCGTATCACTTCAATGACATAGTACAAAAAGTGACCACCATCCAACATTGGTACCGGCAATAGATTGATGAATCCTAAATTCACGCTAATCATTGCCAAAAAACCTAAAAACGAAATAACTCCTATTGCTGCACTCGAACCTGCGCCTTCTGCAATAGCTAATGGTCCACTTAAGCTCTTATGTGAGATCTCTCCAAACAAGAACTTCTTAAAAAAGCGGACCGTCAATTCTATCATACGTACAGTCTTATCAAAGGCCATTTCTACCGCTTCGATAATTCCAGGTTCTCGTTTGACAATAAATCCTTCTATTTCCCTCGAGATTCCTAACTTTCCGATAGTCTGTCCGTTATGCTCACGAGAACCTATGACCACGGGAATAGCTATCAGTTCATCATTTCTAATAACTTCTATCTCGGTTTCTTTGTTCGGTCTTTCTGACAATAAACTAGACATTTGACGCCAACTGGTTACTTTTATACCGTCTACTACTATTATCTGGTCATTTTTATTTAGTCCCGCTTTATCTGCTGCGCTATCCGGCTCTACTTCAGATATTATGCTCATTTCAATCCGATGGGCTAGACCAAGGGATTTAATAACGTCTGGACGCTGATCATCGACTTGCCAATTTGATATATCTAAAAGAACAGTTTTTTCTTCAAACTCTCCCTCAGAAACAATCAACATGTTAATCGTTGTTTTCTCCCCTAACCTGGAAGCTAGGGCTAAACTAACATCTTGAAAGAACTTAGTTTCCACGCCATCAACTGAGCGTATTTCATCACCACGCTTTAATCCGGCGGATTGGGCGATAGAATCAGGGGTTGGTTCCGCAATCACGGGCGTAAGCGCCGAAGTACCGCTAAGAAAAATGATCCAGTAAAGGACTATCGCTAAGAGAAAGTTAGCTATAGGACCTGCGAGAACAATCGCCATCCGAGTCCAAACGGATTGTCGATTGAAAGCTCGTTTTTGATCCTCTACAGAGAACTCTTGGTCTTCGTCTGTTTGCTCACCAAGCATTTTGACATAACCACCGAGTGGAATTGCGGCGATAACATAACGAACTCCGTCTTTACCGACTTTTTGAAAAAGAGGTTTTCCAAACCCTACAGAAAATGTTAGAACTTTAACGCCTAGCTTGCGCGCTACAATAAAATGTCCATACTCATGGATTGTCACCAATACACCAAGGGCAACAACAAACGAGGCGAAGTTCCACAATATATCCATACTAAAGACTCAACTCACTGACAATTGCATTTGCTATATTTCTAGCTAATTTGTCGGTGCTAATTATTTGTTCAATATTCAATAAAGGCTCGAATTCCATTTTATTCAGGGTCGTTTCGATGACCTTCGCTATTTCTGTAAACTTAATTCTGTCACTCAAAAAGGCGTCTACAGCAATCTCATTAGCGGCATTCAATATGCAAGGTGCACTATCGCCGATTTTAACTGCCTCTATCGCTAATCTCAAACAAGGGTAGCGTTCATAATCAGGGTTCTGAAATTCAAGCTTCGCTATACTGTAAAAATCCAGTGGCTTGACCCCTGCATCAATCCTTTTTGGCCACGCTAAACAGTGTGCAATAGGTGTCCGCATATCTGGATTTCCCATTTGAGCGATCACCGAACCATCCAAGTAAGAAACCATCGAATGAACAATACTTTGGGGATGAATGACAATTTCAACATCTTCAATAGCAACATTAAATAAGTAGCACGCTTCGATTAATTCCAATCCCTTGTTCATCATCGTCGCAGAATCAACCGAAATTTTCCTCCCCATGTCCCAGTTAGGGTGAGCGCAAGCTTCATCAGGTGTCTTGCTTGCTAGTGCTTCCAACGGTTCTTTGAGAAATGGTCCCCCAGAGCCGGTCAATAGAATTTGATGTACGCCTTTTAGATTAGTTTTTGCAAACTCTGTAGGCTGAGGCAGTGATTGGAAAATTGCATTATGTTCGCTGTCTACTGGAAGTAATATTGCCCCTTCTCGCTCGATCACAGACATAAATAAATCACCCGACATAACCAATGCTTCTTTATTGGCAAGTAGTATTTTTCGATTCTTCTTGATGCCGCTTAATGTCGGTAGTAAACCAGCGGAGCCTACAATTGCAGCAATGACAATATCTATATTATCAGTTGAAGCTACATTATTAATTGCTTCAGTTCCTGATAATACTGTGGTTTGAAGCATGTTATTTTCTTTGAGTAAAGATTTGAGCTTTTCGGCTGATTCAGCGCATGCCATAGCGACAATGCTAGGCTCATGCTGTTTGCATAATTGGAACAGTTTCTGGAAATTAGTATTAGCCGTCAATATATCAACAGAATATTCATCTCTATTCCGGCCGATGACGTCTAGAGCACTTGCGCCGATTGAACCGGTTGCTCCTAATATGCAGACACGACTAACCATTGAACCACTCGAAATAACTGAAGCTCAGTAAAAACATAGGTGCGACAGTAATTGTGCTGTCTAATCTATCTAGTAAACCACCATGTCCCGGTAACATGTTGCCTGAATCTTTAATATTCGCCACACGTTTCAACGCACTTTCAAACAAGTCACCAAACACCGAGACAACAGCCAAACTAAAAATCACCGCTAAATAAATAACAAAATTATCAACACGTAAGCTCAATACAGAAACACCAAGTAATCCAACTAACACACTCAAAGCAAGTCCACCGAGAACGCCTTCCCAAGTCTTATTGGGGCTAACCGATGTTAATTTTCTTTTCCCAATCAGTTTTCCTGTGACAAAAGCACCTACATCTGCTGCCCATATCATTAGCAACATAAACAAGAGCAAGCTACCGCCGTAATTAGGATTCCCCATGGAATAGCCTATGTTTCTAAGACTAACAAAAGCGATGAACAGCGCAGGTAATAAAATAACTCCGAAAAATAGAGTGAGTAATTGACTTTGCCACCAACGATTATTCTTTGAAAAACTCAAAACAATAATAAAAGCTACAAAGATCACAACCACAGCAGCAAAAAGAAATATTAGCGGTATGTCAAAATGGATATGGTGTGGCCAGCTTAGTGAAGGCCATACATGCAGGGATTCACTAAATGTCCATATGGCTATGTTTAAAAAACTAATAAACAACGCAAATAAGCTCCTCTTTATTTGCTCCTGGATCCTAGATAGTTTTGCCCATTCAAGTGCAAGCAAGTACACAACAATGATGATAAGCCCTGCAAAAGTATCCAGCGGTACTTTAAATAGAAGTAAGAAGACGATCGGTAATAATGCGAGCGCTGTAATTATTCTTTGTTTTAACATTTGTTTATAACTCCACTGCGATCATTAGTGCTATTCACAAACTTGCTCCCCAGTTTTGCCAAAGCGTCTTTGCCGTGAAGCGTATTCCTCGAGTGCAACGTTTAACTCAAGCGCATCAAAATCGGGCCACAATTTATCACTAAAATAAAGCTCTGCATAAGCTGCCTGCCAAATAAGAAAATTGCTAATTCTTTTCTCTCCACCAGTTCTAATCATCAAATCGAGATCAGGCAATCCTGACGTCGATAACTCCGACGCTAGCATGTCTTCGGTAATCGATTGATCTGAATCTGCAGCTCGGTTAAGCCGGTTAACAGCGTTAAGAATATCCCAGCGACCGCCATAATTAGCAGCAATATTCAAACACAGACCATCGTTTTTGCTTGTTTGCTCAATGGCTTGCTCTATACTCGATTGTAGTTTCTGGCTAAATCCAGATATATTCCCTATAAAACGAAGTTGAGCATTATTTCTATTAAGCATTTTGACTTCACGCTTTAGCGCAAGAACAAAGAGCTCCATTAGATAGGAAACTTCTTCTTCAGGTCTCGCCCAGTTTTCACTGCTAAACGCAAATAACGTCAAAGACTCCACACCTTTCTCAGCACAAGCCTCAATAATTTCTCTTGTTTTTTCGACACCAGCTTTGTGACCGAAAGTTCTTTTCTTATTCTTTGCTTGAGCCCAACGACCATTTCCGTCCATTATGATCGCAACATGTTTCGGCACATTTATATCTGACATAACAAAACTCTTACGGTTAATTTTCGGTAGCAGCAATTAACAAATTAATGGACTCAAAACAAAAACGCCGCATTACCTTTAGAGCAATGCGGCGCTTAAATGCATCGCTTATCTTCCCATTCTATTAAGACAGAAGATAAGTCAATTATATTTCCATCAGTTCTTTTTCTTTGACTGCGCTCATGTCATCAATTTTTTTAACATGAAGATCAGTAATTTTTTGCACGTCTTCTTCCGAACGACGTAATTCATCTTCACCTATTTCTTTTTCACTTTCTAGTTCTTTTAGCGTCGAATTCGCGTCTCGACGAATATTACGAACGGCAACTTTGGCTGATTCAGCTTCACTTCTAACGATACGAGTCATATCTCTACGTCGCTCTTCGGTGAGTGCAGGTAGTGGCAAACGAATAACATTACCAGCGGTATTAGGCGTAATCCCTAAATCAGATTCCATCAGCGCTTTCTCTACCGCTTGAACCATAGAGGCTTCAAATGGCTGGACTACCAAAGTTCTTGAATCTTGAACTGAAACTGTCGCAGCTTGCGACAGCGGCGTAGCGGCGCCATAATATGAAACCGTGAGGTGCGACAACAAGCTCGGGTGAGCACGGCCCGTTCTAATTTTCTGAAGGCTTATACGAAACGATTCAATACTCTTATCCATTCGAGATTGAGCATCTTCTTTTATTTCATTTATCACGCGAAAAACTCCCTAATTTCTGTTAAAAATCAAATATATAACAGAGATTAATTTTAAACACTTTAGCAATGAATAAGTGTGCCTTCACTCTCATCTACCACAGCCTTAATCAGCGCACCCGGTTTATTGAGATTAAAGACCCTGATTGACTTTTGATGATCTCTAGCTAAGCAAAACGCAGTCAGATCCATAATACCTAGTTCATTCGATAACGCTTCATTGTAGGTCAATGACTCATATTTAACCGCATCAGGATAGATATTAGGATCAGCAGAAAAGACACCATCCACTTTAGTCGCTTTTAAGATGACATCAGCATCAATTTCGATTCCTCTTAAACAGGCGGCAGTGTCTGTTGTAAAAAATGGATTTCCAGTGCCAGCAGTAAAAATAACGACCTGCGAATCTTGCATAAAGCGAATTGCAAACCGCCTATCGTAATCTTCACAAACACCTGTTAAAGATATTGCCGACATGACGCGAGTTCCGACCTTAATTCGTTCAAGTGCATCTTGCATTGCGAGAGAATTCATCACCGTTGCAAGCATGCCCATGTGGTCGCCGGCAACACGATTCATTCCTGCTCTAGCTAATTTTTCGCCTCGAAATAAATTACCGCCACCGATAACTAATCCAACTTGGATTCCTTTATCGACAATGACTTTAATTTCAGTCGCAATTCTGTCAAGCATGGTAGGATCTATACCAAAAGATTCTGCACCCATTAGGGCTTCGCCACTGAGCTTAAGAAGGATTCTCTTATTCTTTTTAGTTGGTGCAGAACTCGGCATTGGATTTATTCCCCTTTAACTTGAGCCATTACTTCAGCAGCAAAATCATCGTCTGCTTTTTCAATACCTTCACCTACTTCAAGGCGAACTAGGCTTGTCACTTCAGCTGAAGCTGACTTTAATAAGTCTCCGACAGTTGTAGAAGGGTCTTTTACAAAAGACTGACCGACTAAACAAACTTCCGCTGCGAATTTACGCATTCGGCCAACTACCATTTTCTCAGCGATTTCAGCAGGTTTACCGCTCGCTATCGCTTGCGCGGTAAAGATTTCTTTTTCGCGATTATACACATCTTCAGAGATTTCTTCAGGCGTAATGAATTGTGGGTTTGTCGCCGCGGCGTGCATTGCTACATCTTTCGCCAATTCTGACGTTCCGCCTTTAAGCGCAACAACAACACCAATTTGTCCACCGTGGATGTAAGTGTTTAGAGCACCTTCGTTTGTTTCTACTAGCTGTACTCTTCGGACAGTAATATTCTCTCCGATTTTAGCGATTAAATTTGTTCGTGCTAACTCGACGCTCTCACCCGACTCAATGGTGGCAGCATTTAACGCTTCAATTGTATTAGTGCGATTAGTTAGCGCTGTATCAACAACAGCGGCAGCAAAAGCTTTGAAGCTATCATCTCTAGCAACAAAATCTGTTTCACTGTTAATTTCTACAATCACAGCACTTTTCGCATCGTCACTGATTTTTGAAACTATGACACCTTCAGCAGCAACTCGACCGGCTTTCTTCTCAGCTTTCGCTGCGCCAGATTTACGCATATTATCGATAGCGGTTTCAATATTGCCATCAGTCTCGACAAGTGCTTTCTTACAGTCCATCATTCCCGCGCCGGTTCGTTCGCGCAGCTCCTTTACTAAAGCAGCAGTAATCGCCATTTTATTCTCCACTATATTCATTAAAAGGTGCGTATTTCATAAGCTATGCTCAATTTAAATATATACAACGCACTTTCTAGTTAAAAAACAGGGGGCAAAGCCCCCTTTAAACAAAAGCTATGCTAATTCACTTACTTTGCAGCAGCGTCGTCGCTAGGAGTCGCTTCTTTCACAGCAGCTACTTCAACCGGTGCAGCTTTCTCAACTGGTGCAGCTTTTTCAGCCGGTACAGCTTGCTCAACAAATTCGTCGCTCGGCGACTCTTCAGTAGGAGCAGTTGCTGTTGATTGACGACCTTCGATAATCGTATCAGCAGCACTTGAAAGATAAAGTTGCACCGCTCGGATTGCATCATCATTTCCAGGGATAACGTAATCGATACCGTCTGGATTAGAATTACTATCGACCACTGCAATCACAGGGATCCCCAATTTTTGGGCTTCAGCAACAGCAATATGTTCGTGATCAGCATCAATGACAAACAACACATCAGGGAGACCGCCGATGTTTTTAATACCACCAATACTCGCTTCTAGCTTAGCCATTTCGCGGCTTAGTAATAGACCTTCTTTTTTAGTCAATCTTTCGAAAGTGCCGTCTTCGCTTTGTTTTTCAAGCTCTTTAAGACGATTAATTGACTGACGAATCGTTTTATAGTTAGTTAACATCCCGCCTAACCAACGCTTATCAACGAAGAACTGCTCACAACGAGTCGCTTCTTCTTTTATGAGTTTGCTTGCTGAACGCTTAGTTCCAACGAAAAGAACTTTGCCTTTTCTCGCAGCAACAGAGCTGAGGTAGTTAAGTGCATCATTAAACATAGGCAGCGAGTGCTCAAGATTAATGATATGAATTTTGTTTCGTGCGCCAAAAATGAACGGCTTCATTTTTGGATTCCAGTAACGAGTTCTATGTCCGAAATGAACACCCGCTTGTAGCATATCACGCATAGTGACTTTAGCCATTGTAAGCTCCTAATTTAAAAAGGGTTATACGTCCACCGCTCCCAGATAGCAAACTTAAAAAACGAATTTTTTAAGCACCCTGCTAGCCGTGTAGAACAGTGTGAGAATTTGGTTAAATCCGTATCAAATCCAAGATTGAATTCAATACTTCAGTAACTCGGCGCGCTTTATACCATAATTAGCGAGTTTAGGGCAATCTTTATCCCAAGAATTAGCTAATTTAAGTGGCAAAACAAGGGGTCATAACTTGGCAGAATCAATCTCGCTTTTATCGGTCTTACTAAGGTCTCTTTTAGCTAAGTAACATAGCTCTCTATAAGTCCGCTCTCCAAGTGACGCTCGACTAAATAACCACGCCTGCTCAGATTGATTAAGAGCAAATTTTAACAAACAAAAACGTGATGTGATCCAACTAGTTCTCTTTAATTCTAAGTAGCAAACAGCAGCGTTTTGTTGAGAATTTATCACCAACCAGTTCTCACCGCTCCAACATAAGTCATCGGTGGCATTAGTAAGTAGCAAATGCTGTCTATAGGTCAAGTATAACGAAAAACAGATCAGTCCTAATACCACGACGATAAACGGGCTAAAATCGATGGTCAGAAAACTCAGTAATAGAACAATAAAGTGAGTAATTACTAACACAGAAAGAAGCTGGCTATGTGATTTAATAGGATAACGCGATGCAATTTTCATAATTCTAAGTATATCAAGACTTTACTCACCTTATTGCTTAACTAGAAGCGCCAACTATTATCGGATATTCATTTTCAGTCTGACTTTTTGAATCATTTCGACCAAAGAATCGAACTCACAATCGCCAAATCCCATAATCCATGTATAAAGATCAGGATCCGGGTAAGTGAGCAATTCTTCAAATGTTTGTTGTTCAAGTTCGGTCAAAGAGAGAAAATATTCATTCAAGAATGGAATTAGAATAACATCGAGTTCTAGCATTCCTCTTCGGCATTGCCACTCCAATCTTTTTTTTGTCTGTTGTGCTGTCATAATAATTTCATTTTAAAATTCTTGCGACCATTCATCTATGGACACGATCTGATTAAGCGATAGGATTTAATTGTATCACTCTAATCTCGAGCCCATAAGGACCTATAACGGCAAACCCGAAATATTGTTTAATGCTATTAATTGATTGATTTGCGCAAACTGGCAAAGGTACACTGCCTACTATTGTTATTACTTTGTCATCGAATTAACTATTACCTCATGAATTCATCAACCGCACTCATCAAGCTAGACTCATTTTCTTATTTTGACGTAATGGGCTCGGACGCTGACAAATTATTACAGGGTCAAATAACGATAAACACATCGACCCCAAGTAATCAATTGGCCCACCTAGCAGCCTTATGTAACCCCAAAGGTCGAATAATCAGTCTATTTCATATCTGCTGCATCGATGCGGGGTTTCGCCTTTTTATGCCGAATAGCATAATAGAAACGACGATACTCAACTTAAAAAAATATGCAGTTTTCTTCAAAGTCAACATCGAAAGAGCGTCGGACGACACTCATATATTGGGTGTTGTGGGAATGACAGCAAACGATCTGAATTCTAACTTACAAAACAATCAACAATTATCACACGTTCTATTATCAGGTACCGAACAAGCCTTAATTGTCGTTAATGAAGCCAGCCAACTTCATGAACTTCCGGTATTATTAAATACAGAAGTTCAAAACGATCAAAGCCGATGGTATTGGCAATTAGCTCAAGAGAAAATTCCCTGGCTTGATTCAAACACCATTGAATCGTTTTTGCCCCATAATTTGAATCTACCACAGCTCTCGGCGATTGATTTTAATAAAGGGTGCTTTACTGGACAAGAGGTCATTGCCCGAATGCAATATAAAGGCAAGTTAAAACAACATATGCAATTGCTGACAGGCAATAGCCAAGAAAATTTACAAAACGGTGAAAGATTGGAACAAGCAGGTAAAAAAATGGCGGAGGTGATTTGTTCCATCAAACGACCGAATAAAGGCATGTTGGTCCTCGCTATCGTAAAAGATTCGGCGGATCCTCAACTTAGTTTGAAATCAATTTCTAGCGAGGAGTTCCAACTTTCTATTCATTCGAATTGATTCGATGATTTTTTGCTGTTAACACGTTGCTTGTCAGGGTTAAAACTCTTCACTTGCGCCAAATCAGGCAATGCGCTAAATGCTCCTTTCTTAAGACAGGCAATAGCGCCGCATTTGGAAGCAAATTGAACGGCTTCTTTCAGTGGCTCGCTCGAAATAATTAACTGATGGAATTCATCTCGGGTGTTGACCAATTGAGCCAGAGAATACAAGAAACCACCTATGAAGGCATCACCAGCAGCGGTCGTATCCTGCGGCTTAACCGAAGGGGGAACAACGACAAGTGTCGCAGTTAAAGTATGTGCCTCAATCCGCTTATCCCCATCTGTAACTAAAACTAAACTGACACCTAAACCTTTCAATTTTTGAATGTAGCTCAACGGTGTCAAACCGTTAGTTCTTGCTAGATAATCCAGTTCTTCTCGACTCATTTTGATTAGGTCGCAATACTGATAACAACCTGACACCAAAGATTCAAGACGCTCTAATTCGTCCCATAGTCCGAAACGCAAGTTAACATCAAAACAAACAATATTATTGGCAGCTCTGGCTAACCGTAGCGCACTAAGAGTCGTCATTCGCATCTCTTCATTGGTAAGGGTGTTCGAGCAAAAATGGAATATTTGAGACTGTTCAAAAGCTCCAAGATCTAAATCATTACAACCCAAAAGTGTATCAGCCGTTCCATCGCGGAATATTTGAAAAGTTCGCTCATTTTGGTCATCTAGATGTACTACTGCTTTTGCCGTACAGCTACTTGAAAAAGTTTTGCTGTAAGTTAGATCCACTCCATTTATAGTGAGTTGTTCCCTTAAAAATTCGGCTTCAGAATCTCCACCAAGCCCACCAATGAAAAAACTCTTCTCGCCTAGCTTTGAAAAACATACGGCAACGTTAGCCGGAGCACCACCGGCAAAAACAACTGCGGGTTCTCTTTCGTTTACCTTGATCATGTCGACCAACACTTCACCGTAACTGAGCAATGTACTCATAATTTTACTCCAAAAAAAAGCGGCTTTAATGAGCAAGCCGCTAAGTAGGTATTATCTACAACCAAATTGTCAGCCTTATTCATGCAATAATTTCCACATGAATAAGCTTGGTTACAACAGACCGGAGATTGAAAACTCGTGCTGTCGTAACGGAGTCGCTTTCTAATCAAATACGTACTTTACCGACAGTGAACTTGTTCGTCCATTCAATGGTCGCGCTCGGATAAAATCTCCAACCGATGCACCACCTTCTTCTGATTCAGTAATGACAAATTCATCGGTAGCATTGTTCACATTAAATGACACCGAAAGGTTTTCAGTGACAAACCATGATGCAAATAAATTGAACACTGTATATGCGTCTTGCTTTAGGTCATTATTATCCTGGAGACTAAATTCCGAAGACCCTTGCAACGAAGCACCCACTAAGAAACTATCACCCTCAAATTGTGGCGTTAACGTATAAATGAGATCGGCTTGTCTTCTCGGCGTATTGCCAACAAGAGTAGGGTTGAACGCATCTTTACTAATTTCTGAATCGGTCCAAGTCATGTTACCGGCGATTGAAAATCCAGACTCTAACTTGTACGCTCCATCCAACTCTAAACCAGTGCCTTCATACTCTCGAATGAAAGTAAGGCCACTTGTTAGCTCAGCTTGAGTATCAGAAGTAACAGTATCAAAAATTGTTGCTGCGATTCGTGCATTCTTACCGAAGTACTTATAGCCGATTTCGAATTGCTTAGTTTCATCAAAGCCAGATGTTGTACTAGTCAGGCTTCCATCACTATTTAGGGTTCCAGCGATTTGAAGTAAGCGATCTGCTATTGCGCGACCACCTTCACTATATCGAGAAAATATAGTTTGCGAATCATCAAGAATATAAGAACCACCTACAGAAAATGACGTATTGCTTGCTTCGTAATTGACCATTTGTGTACCAGAATTACGATTAAGATTGATAACACCACCACCGAACCCGAATCCATTCGATGCTGATGCTTGTTCAGTATTTCCTGAAATTACTCCATCACCATTAACATCAAAATCAGAATTACCACCACAACAAGCCGATACTAGTTCGCCGCTCGCTTGAACCGTATCCCTTCTCACACTCACATCAAACAACCACTCTTCACCCACTTCAAATCCAACGTTAAGATAAGGTGCAGTCGTTTGATATTGTAGATCCCACTCCCATGATAAAAAACTTGGTGCCCAAAGACCGTTATTGACTAGAGCGTCTCCATTTGCATCAACTATATGAAGTAACTGAGAGTTACTTCCATCAACAGTTTGAATAAAGGTTTGCCAGCTGTTCCAGCTAGTCGCAACGCTCTGGTTTGAATAATAGTAACCGCCAGTAACAGAAACTCCGTTGTCTAACTCTTTGCGAAGGCTAAAATCGTTAATAGTGTTACCTAGATCATTAATGGTTGTATCAAACATTAAATTTAAGAATGCAAGACCAGAATAGTCGTCCCCAATACCTGGACCGTTGGCTAAAGTTACGCTGGTCGAAGAGCAATCAAAAACATTTCCGTTGCCATCGCGCGCGGAATCACAAATAGCACCTGCCATAGACGCTGCAGACTGAGGCCCGTATGCGCCAAAAGTATCAGTAAAAGGTGCTATAAAACTGCCTGAGATACTAGACGTACGGAATTTATTTAGTAAGGTTAGCTGAGGAACAACTTCCACATTAATTTCGAAACCAAATGAATCAACCTTCGATTCAATACCGTCTGTCACTGCTCGGTTGACTGGATTTCCATAGGAATCATAGGTAGAAATATTAGTGGTGTATGCTGACTGCAACGTTTGACTACTGGCATCAAATCCTGGAACAGCCCCGAACTCTCCATCACCTTTAACTAACACAGGACCCGGTAAATACGTCGTTGTTCTATCATCAAGGTGTTTATAGAAAAAACGCAAATATCCATTCTCAAGTTCTTTCGTTAGATTAAACTTTATTTGACCACCATCTTCGCCGTTATAACCCGTTTCTCGAGTACCTTCACCGCCGTGAGAAAATCCGGCAATATGAAAATACATATCAGAATTAATTTCTCCACCATATGAGAAATCTAAACGATAGGCATCATAGTCTAGACCGAACGTTGTTCCAATTGCACCGCCGCCCGACTCACCAGTATTACTAATTAAATTGATAATACCACCAGGAGAATTACTCGCAAATGTTGATGCGGAACCACCCCGTACCGATTCAACTGAACCGACAGACCAATCGTATCTCAAAAAATTATCGGTGTTTCCAAAGTTTATGTCTCCATACTCGAGTACAGGTAATCCGTCTTCTTGAATCTGCATAAACTTCGATCCGCCGGTCGCTAGCGGAATTCCTCGAACCGTGATATTGGCATTACCACCACCGCCTGAAGATTCCGCTCGTATGCCTGGCAATGCTCTAAAGATTTCTGCAGTAGAGCGCGGAGCGATTTTAAATATAGCCTCCTCATCCATTGAACTGACTGATACACTGGCTTTTTGCATTGTAGTGCCGGCGGGACTGGCTGTAACAACCACGACTTGCCCTTCAGCTATATCTTTCTCTTCTTTATCAGCGGCATACAGGCTGCCAGTCACTGCGAGTGCAACGGCCGTAATACAAAACTTTTTACTTATATTATTATTCATGAACATTCCCCTAATTTATAGCGTAAAACCAAAATTCCTGAGTTCTTATACAACGATTATAGTTATCTAACCAAACAATAACTTAATCGATTAAGTTAAATTAACTGATCAACAATTAAAGATCAATAAATTTTTTGTTATTTAGATACTAGGCTTTATTTATCGATGGAATTAATTCAAAAACATAATTTAAAATTGACCGGAATTATTATCAAGCGCGTGCACTATTGGATTTGAGAACTTTCCCGTATTTCGATCTTAAAAGGAGTGATATTAGATTCCGGAGAATCTTCAAAAAAGAGTTCCGCGGCTTTGAGTCCTTTTTGACTGCTAAATTGTTCTACAGTAGTCAGAGAGGGGTGAAAACGAACCCCTTCGTTGATACCATCAAAGCCAACAATCTTAATATCCTCAGGCACTCGCAACCCCATCTGCAAAACTTCTTTCATTGCGGCTAAAGCAATAATGTCACTCATACACAAGAAGACATCTGGCCGAATTTTAGAATTTAGCGCTTCGCGCGCTGCATCTTTAGCGAATAGATGGCTACTCTCAGGAATACTCCAAATATGTTCACCCGTTATCTCACCACCTACTTCATTTATTCGTCGTAAGTATCCATCAAGTCTTCTATGCGCAATAGAATGCTGAACCCCAATTAATTCATTGTCATGAACTCTACAAGTGTATTTTGAATCGATTAACCTTAACCCTAAAATAGCGGTTGTTTGCTCTGCATCATCGATGACCGAACTCGCTATTTGATAGGCCGCTTGTTCATTATCGATATTAACCGATGAACGTCCTTCTATATTGAAATCGACAGTAACCACTCTTTTATCCGCATCACTTAACTCTTCTATCAATTGTGTATTTCGAGGAGCACCATAACAAATAAAGCCGTCCACAAAGTCGACCACGGATTTCAGCGAAGGCTGATTACCAGAAATCAATAATAGATTAACCGACTTTTGCTCTAAAAACTCCGTCACTCCCTGCAGAAATAGATTGGCAACAGGATCGCTCATTACATATTTTGGCGAGTCGGACAAAACAAGACCGACGATACCAGAACGACCTTTACGTAGCGAGCGAGCGGCTTGATTAGGGCCTGCGTACCCCAGTTCTTTACATGCTTTAAGTATTTCTTCTCGCTTTTTTTCGGACAATTGATCAGGCCGATTAAAAGCATTCGAAACTGTTGCGTTTGATACATTAAGAATTCCAGCGACACTTTTAAGTGTTAACTTTACTTTTTTTTCTTTGGGCACGTTTAGACAACTTTATTAAGAGATTTAAGAAGTATTTCTAACACGCTAACGGTCCACGATCCACAATACTTGATATGGAACTAAGTTAATTTCAGTGTTTGTACTCTGAATAACCGCTGACTCTGAAATCAAATCAAAGGGTTTTAAAATATTGTTAGCCGAGTGAATACTATCAAGCCTAACCGACTGAGGCAAATCACTAAAATTGCAGATGACTAACATCCCCTTATCGAAGTTTTGTGTCTGCGAAGTGGCGTGCCTGTCCCAACACCTAACATACGCAAATAAACCAGAATTACCGGTTTTAATAAACTTTGTAATTGGTGCGCTAAAAGCAGTTTTCTGCGCTCTTATTGCAATCATTTTTTTTAACCCTTCAAAAATGGCGTTCTGAGGGCTGCCAACCTGCCTAGCGAGTGCGAACGCTTGTTGGTTGATTATTGGTCGATTAACCCAACGAGCATCTTTTTCTTTAGTCGGCTCTTCTAGATATTGATAATCATTAAGCATGCCTAATTCATCACCCGCATATAATAGTGGCAATCCGCGAATACTTAATATAATACTGTGTAAAAGTAGTATCCTCTGTACAGCCATTGAGATAGCAGACTCATCATCCTCTATAACTGCATTTTCTAAACCACATAGAGAAGCTAGAGAACCGCACAATCCTTGATGTTCTAAGCTTGGATCGCTCTGAAAAGAGACTCCGGAAGCAAAACTCTTGCTCGATGAGCTAGTATAAAAACGGTGCAATTTCTTAAGATGATTAGTTAAATCTAGGTCGACAGATTCTGCATCGGATTGGTCGAAAAACCAGCCAATGTCATCATGACAACGAATATAATTTACCCACGCGCATTGCTCATCGATATTAAATCGATGCTGCAGAGAGTGAGTTATAAGATCGGTATTTTGACTTGCCAAACTACTCCACATTAACCCCATCAAGAGTGGGTTGTATGACAATTTGCACTGTTCGGGACTGATGTACTTCGCCACTTCATCGGGATGGACAATAGCTTCCGATTTAAAAACAACGGATGGTGCAGCAATTCTAAGACAAATGTTAAGGACTTCGATTAGCTTATAGGCGTTAGGCCGGCTTTCGCAATTAGTATTCTCATCCTTCCAAATAAAAGATAAAGCGTCAAGCCTTAAAACTGAACAACCGGTGTTTGCTAAGAACAACATTTCCTCGACTACTGCGATCAGCACATCTGGATTACTGTAATTTAAATCCCACTGGTAGTTATTAAACGTTGTCCAAACCCAACGGGCTAAATCTTTTCGGTAACTGAAACTACCGCGGCGTACATGTGGAAAAATTTCCCGTAGTTGTGGGTCATACCTGTCGGGAATACTTCGGTCTGGATATAAGAAGTAAAAGTCTTCATACTTTTTCTCTCCCAATTTCGCTTTTTCGGCCCATAGGTGCTGATCCGAAGTATGATTAAAGATAAAGTCCAAAACGACTCTTATACCTTCCTTTTGGCAGTCAGCGATAAAAAACCTTAGTTGCTCCATGTCTCCAAGTTCAGGATTAACAGCACGATAATTTGATACGGCATACCCACCGTCATTTTCACCATCTGGTGATTGATACAACGGAAGCAAATGCAGAAAGGTGACTCCTAACTCTTTAAAATACGGAATTTTTTTTTGCAGACCCTTGATATCTTTCGCAAACCTATCAACGTAGCATGCCATACCAACTTGATTACTATTTAGATACCATTGTTCCGGCTCGTTCGTTTGAAACAAATCGGAATCGTGCAATTTCTCGTCACGTTCTAAATATCCTGTAGCCAAAACATTTAGTAATTTCTGCTGCAATGCTCTAGTTACATTCTCAGAATAAACTTCGCTTAACAACTCCTTTAATCGGTCGTTTGTAGACTGAATCCTATCCGATAATATTGCAAAATTCCTATCCGTTGGTCTCTCGGATTCCTGCTGTTCAAAAAACAAATTCAATGTTCTTTCAATTTCACTACGGCTTGGCATTACTAGTTCCAAAATATATATTAAATGGTGATGACAGATTTAGTTATGAGTAAAGCTTTAACTGTTGTTCCGCTGGCTTTCGAATAGAGTTATATAGCATTGCAATAAATAACAGTCCCGCGAAAACAGTAGCCAAATAGAATCCATATTTGGCATCACCCCCCATGTAGTCACTGAATGCAGCCATTGATAGGGGACCTAACGTTGCAGCTACAGCGGTGAAAAACAAAATTAATCCAGCCACACTAGAATGTTCACTCTTAGCAAAACAACTAATTCCTTTAGAATTTAGAGTTGGATATATCATTGCCATAAACAGACCTGAAACTGGCAACAAAATAACGGCAAAATCCAATCCGAAAATCATCGATACCAGGTAACAGAAAAAAATACCACCACTTAAAAAAGACATTGCTGCGCTCCAACTGATTTTTGATAAAACCCAAATGGCTAGAAAACGACCACCGGCTCTCAAAACAAAAAAGACTGTTAACGCATAGACTGCAAGTTCAGCTAAATCGCCATCATAGTCGGCTAGTAGTGTTGGCATCCAAACGTATATCGCAGCTTCAGCTCCGACATATAATGCAATGCATAGAGAAAAACCTAAAGCAAAGGGATTCTTCATCATAGCGAACGTTCGCTTAACGCTCACTTTGCTCCCTTTATTAGAAATGGACTCAGAGGTTTTCGCGGACCAGGTAGCTAACGAAAGTAAAATACAAACCAGCCCAGCAAACAAATAGAGATACTTCCAAGAGTAACCGTTCGCCAGCAAGCTGCTCACAATCCACGGTCCAATAATTGCTCCAACTCCGAAGAATCCTTCGACCATGTTCATGCTTTTAGTGTGTTCGTGGGGATTTTTAGTAATATCGCCAACTAATGCTAGCCCGGCTGTTTTGAATATGCCTATCGCCAAACCAGAGGAAAAAAGTAAAGCTACAAAAAATAAATAGCTATCGCCAATGGCGAATAAGAAACAACTGACGGCATAAATTATCAATCCCAAAATGATGGTTGGTTTTCGGCCGATTTTGTCTGCGAGATATCCAAGTAGAATTCCACTCAGAGCAATCGCCAGCATAGTCACATAATGAAACGCTCCAGCCTGGGTGTGAGTTAACTTAAATTCCTTAATGATTTCGGGGATAATTACTCCGACCGCATCGGTCGTCATTGCGAACATTAAGAACATCATGTAGGTCAACCACCTTACGGTGTTAAAATCTGTCGTGTTCTGATTCATCTACTTATTGTTCTCCAAAATATTACATTTCTTCAATCGGAATCTTAATCGATTAAGTTTCATTAAGTCAACATCTAGTTAAAATAAATATAGGGCCCCAAAACCTATCCGAGTGAATGAATCAAGAATCAATCAACCGTATTTTATCCACCGACAATTATCAATTGAGCCTTCAGCATTCCGGTTATGTGAAAATAATCACTCTACCAGAAGAAAACCCACCTATACTTAGCTTTAATATAAATAAACCATTGCTAAGCGTACACAAACAAGCTGAGCTATTAAATAACTAGTAGAAAATATGAGCCTAGAGCAAGATTTCCTAAACGAATTAGTCGACGCAATTAAGAATGACAGATTAACCCTTCCGACTCTTCCGGAAGTCGCACTCAAAATACGAGATGCTGTCAGCGATCCCGATGTTAACTCCAGTACTTTATCAAATGTGATTGGCCAAGATGCTGCTCTAGCTGCCAGAATTATTAAGGTCGCCAATAGCCCATTGTTACGTGGTGCAGTTAGCGTCGATAACTTACAACTTGCAATTACTCGAATGGGAATCAATTTCGTCAGAAACTTGGCGACAGGCCTGGCAATGGAACAGATGTTTCAAGCCACGCACGATTCAGTCGATAAGAGGCTCCGCCGTTCATGGGAACACTCTCTAGAAGTCGCTTCAATCAGCCATGTTTTAGCGAGTCACTTCACCAAATTAAAACCAGACCAAGCGACACTTGCTGGACTTGTGCATGAAATCGGTATTCTTCCTATCCTTACGTTAGCTGAGGACAATCCTCAAATTCTCGAAAAAGAAGCGGTTCTTGATAAAATTATCCAAAGGTTACATGGCAAGGTTGGTAGAGCAATCATGAAAGCTTGGGAATTTCCTATTGAACTTATAGATGTTCCTCTCGGCTGCACTGATTTTGAAAGAGATTCTGGACCTAAAGCCGACTACGTAGATGTTGTTACAGTTGCAAAAATTCAAAGCTACACCCCTGAGAACACCCCTTACCCTAACCTTAACATAGCGACAGTGCCAGCATTTTCAAAATTGGGCTTAGCGGGTGAAGTTGATGTTCACGAAGTGGACGAACTCGCTGAAGAAGTAGAAGAAGCTAAGCAAGCTCTCGCTTAGGTCTATAAATAGCAACTATTCACTAATGAAAATTCGAAAGGCCAAAACACAGACTAAAATAACTCGTCCATTTTTGCTGTTCGTTGGCTTATGGTTTGTGTCAAATTTGCAGGCCGTCCCGAGTTACATTTTATTATCCGACGATTTTGACCGCATTTTTTCCGCCCCTAAACTCTTCGTTAACAACCAAGAATTTAATTTGGGGTGCGCAATTCAAGCAAATTCAAAGATTGGCTTCGTATGTAGTCAGTACCCTATTCGAATAATCTATCGGTGGGAGGTATCGTAAGAAATGAACTTATCTCGCAAACTCTTTCTTCCATTCCAATTAGTTTTTCTTTGCATCCTACTCTCACTGGTGAACTTGCGATTTGCAAATGCTACTGAGGTCGTTAACTCGACAACACCAGGAACCGGGAGTTATACCCTGCCGGCCGATGATCAAATAAGCATAACAATAGTTGGTGGTGAAGGCGGCGGTGGTTCGACTACTAGAGGCGGACAAGGAGCAACAATTGTAGGAGTATTTGACTTGTCCTCAGGCGATACTATTCGCTATGTGGTTGCCGCTGGAAGTCTAGCAGCAAATGCCGCAGGAGGAGGTGGTAGTACCGGCGTATTTATCAATAACACCCTGGTAATGGTTGCCGGTGGTGGAGGTGGTGGTGATAACAGTGGAAACGCTTTTGGGCAAGGTGCAAATGACACAACCAATGGTGACAGTGGCACCGGCGGAAATTCAGGCTCAGGGGGAACGGCTGGTGCAGGTGGTGGAGCATCGAACGGCGCCGCCGGAGGTGGTGGTATTAATTCGGCGGGAAATAACTTTGGAGCCGTTGGCGGTGGACAGCCTGCGGACTTGGACCCTAGCGACGGAGTGACCTTTGTGCTTGGTGGTGCAGGTGGAACAAACTCTTCAGATGGAGGCGGTGGTTTTACTAGTGGAGGTGGCGCAGGCCCTACTTATTGGCCTGGCGGAGGCGGCGGGTATTCTGGTGGTGGCGCAGGAGGCTCCGGCGGCCGAGCAGGTGGCGGTGGCTCCTACTTAAATACCGCTATTGCCAGCTACGTTAGTGGTTCGATTACCGCTGGTGCCGACGGTGCTTCTTCAGGAGGTTCCGGAGTAGATGGTAATGATGGTTCTATAACTATCGATGACAGCTCATTGGCGACTATATCTGGCCTAATTGGTGAATGGCGATTTGATGAACTGTTTTGGAATGGAACCAATAGTGAAGTACTCGACTCCTCTGGGAATGACCTCCATCTCACGGCCTTTACAGCATTAACTGGAATTGTCGATCCTGCAATCGCCGGCGATCCCGGCACGTGTAGTTATGGCGTGTTCAATGGCTCTGTCAGTTTTATACAGCTTGATGACGATACTAGTACTACAGATTCGCTATTAGACATTCCTGACAATTTAACCGTGACAACATGGATCAACTCAAATGTTATTCCTTCCTCTGGACTAAAGTCCATTTTATCCAAAGATGAAAATTACGAATTCCATATCAATTCATCAGGGCAAATTTATTGGTGGTGGCGATGGGCGACATTAACTACGACTGGCCCAGTGTTAACCACTAACGAATGGCATCACATCGCAGTAACCTGGCGAAGTGGTGAGCAAGTCATTTACATCGACGGTGTTGAGCGAGCTCGCTCATCAAGAACTGGTACTCTTGATATTAACAACGACCCACTTCAAGTTGGTCAAGATTTAGCTATATCTGAACGTTTTTTTGATGGTGAAATCGATGAAGTTAGAATTTACGAAAACTTTTTATCTGTCGATGAAGTTAATCAGGTCATGAATGAGACTCGCCCTTGCACGAACTCTGGTGTATGTACCCTCACTTTTGAAGATAGTTTTAATAGCGTTACATACAACAATAGTACGGGGAGCCAACCTTGGACTTCAGACTGGATTGAAACCTCTGACGATGACGATCCCGCGAACGGTAATATATTAATATCGGGTGGTGAATTAACAATGGACGACCGCCCCAATTCAGGGGGTGAACCGAGCCTAGAGAGAGAGCTAAATTTGAACGGTTATATCACTGCTTTTATTACCCTTGATTTGGACACTTCGGGTTCGTTAACGAATGCCGATCGATTTGACATTTCAGCCTCCAATGATGGTGGCGCGAGTTATACAATATTGAATTCGTTTAATGATGACTTTTCTGGGACCTATAGTTATGACTTAGCGCCTTATATGTCGAGTAATACAAGAATACGTTTTAGAATAGAGAATAACTACGGCAACAATGGTGACTCAATCAGCATCGATAATGTGCAAATTACCGGACTTAGAAACTGTGGCCCCGACCATTTTGCCATTGGTCATGACGGCGCCGCTATAAATTGCCTCCCAGAAGCAATAACTATTCGAGCTGAAAATGCCGATGGTTCTTTAGTCACAGATTATTCAGGTACCATCACACTCACCACATCCACCAACAATGGAAATTGGGCAACTGTTAATGAACTAGGTGCCAGTACTGACCCAGCGTTGGGGACACTTACGGATACCCCTGGTGATAACGACGGCCAGGCAAGCTATCAATTTTCTAACGGAGACGGTGGTAGTATCGTCTTATATCTAAGCGATACTGTTGCAGAGTCACTTAATATCACTACCGTTGAAGGCAGTACTTTTGACGATAATTTAGAGGGCGATATTGTATTTCGGCCTTTTGGATTTTTGATTAACCCATCCCCTGTTCCTACACAAGTAGCTGGCAGACCTTTCGATTTGAATATTACTGCAGCAGGACAAACACCCGCTCAAGCCGAGTGCGGAGTTATCGAAGAATACACCGGAGTGAAATCACTTAATCTTTGGTCAAGCTATACAACCCCAAGCACCAGTCCAACATCAGTAACAATCGATGGAACGAACATTGCCGGAAATGAAGCTGGCTCAACACCTCAAAACGTTACATTCGTCGGCGGCATAGCAACAGTTGCAACACAATATGATGATGCTGGCGAAATATCAATTCATGCAAAAGATGAAATTGATGTAGGCGACCCGCCAAGTGGAAACCTCGATGAAATTATCGGTGGCGTCGCTCCTTTTGTAGTCCGCCCATTTGGTTTCGACATACAAATAGAAACTTCTCCTTACGCAATTAGCGGAACTGACGCAGTCTATAGAGCAACAGATGTGCCCTTTAATACAACACTAAGAAGCGTAATTTGGCAGGCTGCTGACGATGCCAACAACGATGGTATTCCCGACCCATTTATAGATACCAACAGTGATGGTATTCCCGATAGTGGTGGTGATCTGAGCGATAACCCTGTGACGCCTAATTTCTCACTAACATCCGATACGATTAGCCTCACACCGCAAGCTTTGGTAGTGACCAATTCCAATGGAAATTTGTCAAGTTCTTCCATCACTAGCGCTAGTTTTATAGCACCGGGATTGACCGATGAAGGTACTTACACTTTTGCTCAAAGCTGGGATGAAGTGGGTGTGTTACAAATCGACACTGTATTGAACGACTATTTAGGTGGTGGTGAGGACGTAACAGGACAACGAATCAATATTGGTCGATTTATTCCCGACCATTTTACTATCAGTGCACCAAGTATCACTGTTCAATGCGGCAGTTTTACCTACATGGGTTTCTTCGATGCTATTAACCCAGGACTCGATCGAAGTGGCCAGATGTTTGATGTTTCGGGCACAATTACGGCTGAGAACAGTTCAGGAAATCGTACTCGGAATTACGCGGGAACTTTTGCACAAATGCTTGCGTCGGATATCACTATTCAAGGCTATGATGCCACTGCATCTTCCAATGCTAGTGGGATTGTTAATTTTTCTTCAGCAGCTCTTAACTTTATTGAAGGCGAATCCAATTACAGTGATCTCGATGTCCATTATCAATCTGATCTATTGACCGATCTATTTGATTTGAGATTGGATCTTAATGCATCAGATTCCGATGGTGTTTCTAGCCCGACCAGCAGTTCAAATGCTATTGAAGTTCGACTTGGCCGACTTAGAATGATAGATACATATGGACCAGAAACCGATGATTTAGAAATGGTATTAACCAGCGAGTATTTTAATGGTACCGGTTGGTCTATTAATAGCAACGATAATTGCACCCGTTACGTTGATACTGATGCAAGTTTTGATGTCACCAGCTACACAGATTCCCTTAACGATGGTGAGACTTCGATATCAGCACCAACAGCAATACAATTGCTTAGCAACGGCCAAAGTTCCTTATTTAATGGACTAAAATTTAGCGCATCCGGTGATGGTAATTACGGCAGCGTGTTGGTCGAATATAACTTGAGCAGCCAACCATGGTTGCAATTTGATTGGGACGGAGATAATAGCATTGACACAACAAATGCATCTTTAAATTTCGGCTATTATCGGGGCAGCGACCGAGTGATCTATTGGCGAGAAATTAGAAATTAGCTACTTCATTCATTCATTCATTCGAAATAGCTAACGTCTAACCCTCGCTTACTCGAATTGATTTTAGTCTCTATGATAGATTTGGAAAGCTAAGGTACCAGAATCAATTCTTCTTCTAGATTTTCTAGTACATCTTTATCTGTAATGTAGTGGTGTCTAAATTTACCTTTTGAATAATCCACCGCTTGATCGTCATAATGTGGGTCACTTACAATCCCTGATTGACCAGTGGGCAAAATTCCCCACGTGTTTTCGATATCCCCGAAATCGATCACTCTACGTGTCGAAGGTCCCATCATGATTTTTAGTTCATCGCCGACTTGCACGAACATTAGATTGTTAATCGCTTCAATACCCGCTTCGCTTGGTAGCGGTCCAACATTAAACAGTTTATCGAGCGGTGCAACTCTTCCGAGTGGGTGTTCGTGGACCATTTTCACGTCATTAGCCCAAGTCCATTCATCGATATCTTTTCCAAAACGTTGTTTTAAAAACTGAGTGGCCTCCCTCCATGCACTGACGATTAATTCATCTCTGGTCTCAACTTGAGTCGTTTTCATATTATCCCACCAAGGCGAACTTTCTTTGTCTAATATTCGCCAAATAGATCGGTCCATCAAGAACCCGAATTGGAAATTGGTGTATAAAGATTCACCCAACTCATCCTGCATCGCGAGTCGCATTAAAGCCATGCGAAATCGATTATAAATAGTCGCGCCAACTTCACCTGGCGAGTGGTTTCCTTGCCAGCGACTAAATTCTTCGAGCGCTGCTTTTTCTATTTTATTAAGGTTAGCCGCTTTGAGAACAGGCAGTGAAACATGTTTAAAGAAGATTGCACTCGGTGTCGTATTATCCATGAGCATCTTTTTCATATCGTCCGGGTTAAACTTTTCTTTCTTGGATAATAATTCAACGATTCTCGTCGGTCGATCGGTCGGCGAATAATAGCCCGGAATTAAACCATCCCCCATATCCGCGGCTTGATTGTTGGCCGAATACAAATAGCCCGATTCTGGATTAACTTGCTGAGGATTATGGGAGAAATCGTAATATCCCAGAATGTCATCTTTACCACTTGAGCCGTCTAAAATAAACTTAGGGTTAACATGTTTGGGACGTATCGGCAATTTAGCACTTGCCCACCAAGCGATATCACCCATCTTATTCGCATACATTAAATTCAAACCAGGAGAATGGATTTTAGAGGCTGCTAGCTTAGCTTTTTCTACGGTATTTGCTTTTGGTAATAGGTAAAATGCCTCCATCATATCATTATCGGTATCAAGGAAAGTCCACCACAATGCAAGCGGTTGGTTTGCAGATTTTAATCCGTACTTTCCTCCCGGAACGCCGTCAAAAATACTATTAACGATTGAACCGTGACGACTGGAACGTACTTGAAAAATAACAGAGTCTTCTCCATTAACACCAATGATTTCATCACGCACTTCAAAGTCTTGCCAATGATCGATTGCCCAATACTGTTCAGGGTTCTCCGGGTTTACTTTTTCTGCATAAAGGTCCATATCATCATTTTCAAACATGGTTAGTCCCCAGGCGTGTTCTTTGGTTAAACCCAGCAATGGCAGCGGAACTAATGACAGAAAATGACCATAGACATCTGTATCTGGCGATTTGAGTTGTGCTTCATACCAAACCGATGGCTGACTAAAAGCAATGTGGGGATCGTTTACAAAAAGAGCTTGGCCCGACTCACTTCGACTGGGCGCAATGATCCAGCTATTGCTACCGTGGACCAATCCAGCCGATTGAAGACTTTCTACGACTTTACTTACACTTGCAGACACGTTTTCAGTGAGCAACGGATCGACAGGAATTTGTTCAAAACCTGGTGTATAAAGAATGCCTAAATCTTGCAGATAATTTTCACCTAGTTTTTGCGAAAGATGATGCACTAGTGGATCATCTCTTAATCCTTGTGCGAAGGAAAAAGACATATAGCCCGAAATTGAGGCGATATCTTCAAGCGTATACAGGTGATCAGGCATGCCAAGAATATCAAACTCAATCGGCCGAGTCCCATTAGCAACATATTGGTTAACACCATCCAAATAGCTCTGCATCACTTCAATCATTTTAGGATCAGAGCGCAGTTTTATTTGCTCGATCCATTTGACGGCAAACCGGCCTATATCGAGGGTTCTAAACAGCTTATCAACGCCAATTGTATCTTTCCCTAGTACTTCCGAAAGCCGGCCCTGAGCTAACCTTCTAGTCATCTCCATTTGGAATAGTCTATCTTGGGCATGGACGAAACCAAAGGCACGATAGAGATCGTTATCGTTGCTAGCGGTTAAATGAGGAACACCAAAATGGTCGTATTTAACATTAACCGGTTTGGTTAAACCAGATAGCTCAAGCTCACCACTGCGAACCGGTTGCTTTCCGTTTAAATAAATGAAAGCTCCCGCACACGAAATAACAGCAAGTAGCAGAATAAAAATTAGAATTTTTTTTATCATAATGTGTTCCCCATAAAAAAGCCCCGGATATTCGAGGCTTCTTCTATATCTTTAATATTTACAACAAATCTAAACTAGTCATCTAATAATGTTGGGTCAACCACCTGAACGGCCATCCCACCACTTGATAAAAAGCTGACGATTTGTGATTGCATTTCAACAGTCGCTACATCAGGTAATAAAACAGAACCGTGTCCACCAACATTAAGTTTAGTGAATATTCGGCTACCTGCAACTAGACCCGGTTCTTCAGCCACTAATGTTTCTAGAGCCATGACCCTTGCTAGTGGTTCAGTTCCCGCTAGCGGAGCGCCAACAACAGAGTTAGGTACAACAGAGTCACCTAAGTTCTGCAGCATTAAAGTTGGAACTCCGTTTACAACGGCATGTGCAGAGGTATTTGCAGGGTCCATTGAATCGAGAACCGTTTGAGCTGCGAACATGAATTTTGATAAAGTAGCCGGGAACGCAGGGTCTTCAACAGTCATACCTGCCGCACCTGCAACACCCGCTCTAATTCTTGGTCCGAATGAATCTGATCCATTAAGCATCAATGCAATTCCGCCACCTGGATTTACAAGTGCTGCGGCTTTGATATTGTCAGAATAAGCGATAACGCCGGTTCCAACTATTCCGCCCAAGGAGTGACCGATATACGATATCTTATCTGCATCAAAGTCAGCGCCTTCGCCATCAATATCCATATAAGCAATCGCTTTTTCAAGATAAAGAAGGTCAAAGATTGCCTGACGATTATTATCTCTAGCCACTAACAGGTTACCTAAATTAATTGTATGAGTACCCGATGCATCAACGATTTGATCGGGACCTGGTGCACCCGATTCATTATTGACATAATCGACGCCAAACGTTCTTTCTCGTAGTCCGCCAGCAGCATAATCTTCAAACACACCGTCGAGCTCTAAAGCGAGTAATCCTTGGTGAACCAGGTTACTTTCATCAATCCCGTGTAAAGGCATATCCATCGCAACTGCAGCAGTACATGATGGTGGAGCAGCTAAGGAGTCAGCAATACCGAGGACAGTGGTTCTATTTGATGTAATACCGTGTTGAAATATCGCGACAGGATAACCATCTTCTGGTTTAGTACATCCTAACACCGCTTTTGGCATTGATACCAATAATGGTGCTAGTTCGACACCGTTAGCTCGAGGAAACGAATTAGCATAAGTTAAATTCTCTCCAAACGGATTAGGTACATTCGCTCCTTCAGGTCCAATCGGAAGCATTTCCAGCGCTTTCCACATGGTATTCAAAGGTGCTGTCGGATTTTCCTCGGAAGGAGCTGCAAGTAAATAAGTTAATGCGATTGAGCCTTTATAAAGGTCTGCGGCACCAATGGTAGTAAATGGCGTAGTATCAGTCCCTAAGCTACTAAAACTGGTTACAGGAGTCGCTCCCATCAAAAGAGGACCGTCTATGTAAGCAAGTTTAGCAGATTCCATGACCGCACCAACCGACTGAACGACAAACTGAAAACTCTGAATGATGTCAGTTCGAGCAGGGCCACTATCAAAATCAGATGCTGCGGCTTCCATTGCGTTGACTAACTGTCGTACACCTTCTAAACCTGCGACAACAGAATCTTCGGCTATCGGATTGGTTGATTGAGCAATCGCATATTCTGCATCATGTAAAATCGGTAAACCATTGCTGTCCATTAGACCATTAGTAAGAATGACCATGTAAGCAGCTTGTTGCTCAAATGGAACCGTGGGAACGATTGCTACACTGGTTGCACTAGTCGCTTGAACAACATATTCAAGCCCGGCAGTTAACTCTCTTTCAACGCCAGTAACAGGGCCTGTTGGACCAGGAATTCCAGGAACAACGTCTGCCCTAAATGTGTTGACCTTAAATACTCGTACACTACTTCCGCCCACGACAGAATTTGCATCAAGGCTGACACTTGCATCAGCACTTGCAAAAGAGATTGAAAATGGAGCAACAGCAGACCAACCGTCTAACGCGCTAATAGCAACAGAAGGATCCGAAAAATCCTCAGGATCTGCAACGGGAATGTTCAATGTTAAATCGGCAGTGCCGTTGAACACTAGGTCATTTGGTAAAGGGAAAGTGCCGGTTGATGGCGCATAACTCGCGACCATTCTTACGGGAACCGATTGCGTTTGGGACTCAAGCGGCAGGTTTGCACCTTCTCCTGAGCAACCGAGCAATCCAACAGTAATCCCTACTCCAGCGAGCGCCGAGAGTACAAAGTTAGGTTTATTCATGAAATTCTCCTGTTATTTTTCTACTTCAATCCTACTTAGTAAAAGAGTGACTATTTACTTTAGTCTGAGTTGTTTTAATTGTATTTATATGTTTCTTGCCTAGATTGGCAGCTGACAATAGGAGTCATACTACTTAAAACCTACCAATCCTACCTGCATTAATGGGTAAAAGGCAAGTCCTCTGACCAGCGAGTTTTAAATTTCAGCATTATTTACTAAACAACGATTTTGATAACTAACAAAGTAGCTAGAAGTCTACAAAGTTATAGGACACATTTATAGATTTTACTTTCTATAAATGTGTCTAACATGGCTCCATCAATTTTTCCGTTATTCGCCTCATCCTGCAAAATATCAAGGGCTATATCGTACTTAATTGCTTTCTTATAGGGTCTATCTTGCGCAGTAAGCGCATCAAAAATATCCGCTATCGCCATGATCTTGCTTGGCAAAGGAATCTGAGTTTCTGTTAACCCAGCGGGATATCCCGTTCCATCAAGCTTTTCGTGGTGCGCGCCAGCAATACTTGGAATGGCAGAAAATTCTTCTGTCCACGGAATTCTGGCTAAAAACTCCTGGGTATGAACAACATGAGACTGGATTTCATTACGCTCTCGAGCGGTTAAACTTCCTTTTGATATAGAGAGGGACAGAAAATCAGAGTCGCTAATTAAACGCTGTGAGAATGGAAATTCTTGATCCATTTTATAGTCAGCCATATGGGATAATTCTGAGGCTATTTTTTCTTCCAATAAGCTGGGTTGGTTAGCTTTAAACAGCATTTTCTTATATTGTTCTAACTGATTAAGTTCATTAATTAATGCTTTAAAAGCACTGTCATTAATTCCCAAATCAAGGATGTTTTTTTGTTGAAACAGTTTTGGATCAAACGATTTATTTTGCTGTAACAATTGTTTATAAAACCGCTTCTCGAGCATTTGCTTTTGCCATTCGATTTTCAGTTCTAAATATTGAAAGCGACTCGCATGTAGCTTGTTAGCTTTCAATAACACATTTTCTTTGACACCTACTTTTCCAAAATCGTGTAGCAAAGATGCGTACCTTATTTCTCGCAACTGCTCTTGGTTAAAACGAATGTTCTTATGAACTCCAGCTGTTTCCTTGTCTAACATCTTCGCTAATCCAGTGGTCAACTCTGCAACTCTAAATGAATGACCACTCGTCACTGGGTCTCGAGATTCAATGGCATTAACCGATGCTGAAACGAAGCCCTCGAACAGGTTCTGGATATTCTCTATCAAGTGAGTATTATCAATAGCAACTGCTGCTTGACTCGCAAGTCCAGCCAGTAGCCCTTGTTTGGACAATAAGAAACCGCCGCTCTCGTTTCCTTCTGCCAATTCAAAATCATCTTTACCAAAAGTATTGACGAATTGAAGAACTCCAATGGTTTTTCCTTTGTGATTTTTCATGGGTAAAACTAATAGTTCCTTAGAGCGATAACCGACTTTTGTATCGAAACTCTTATCAAACTCATAAGGTAGCTCGGGTGCTAGGTGATAAACATCTTCAATATTTAATATTTCACCGTTAAGTGCGACATAACCAGCAAGAGAACCACTGGTTAATGGAAACCGAACCTCTTGAAAATCAAAACTGATTTTGCTATTTTGAGTTAATTTAAAAACAAGTTCATTTTCTCCTGCTTCATTTTTTTCGATTAAGTAAAGCGAAGCACCTTCACACTTTCCAAGTCCACGGCCTTCTTTCAATACCATCCCTAGCAGCTTATTCAGATCTTTTTCTGCACTCAAAGCGACACCAATTGCGCTCAAATTTTTTCTTTCTTTACTGACGATTAAATGTTGCTTTTCGATATCTCTCAAAGAAGATTTAGTTTGATGGAATTCTATTGCAGCGGAGAATGCAGTCTGAAACTGCTGGAACGAAAAGGGACGAACAATTTGTATATCACCAAGAATATTCTTAGAAAAAGATAACTGAAAACAACGCTTATTTTTTCTAGGAGAAAGTTCAACGAACAAACAACTTGGAGAAAAAATGATCACCGAGTAATCTTTAACATGATAATTTTCTGGCGGCTGTTGGGTAACATCGAGCTGATAGCGACGAAGCAGTATTTGTATCTCTTGATCGAAATCAGATAAATAACCAATGAGCAAAACTTTTTGGTTGTAGCTCACTAAATCATTTATCATTTCTTCAATCATAAGCTTCGCCTATGGATACCTAACAATATCTAGGTAGTCAATTAATTTGATTGTGGTTTCATATGGGGAAACAAGATTACATCTTTTATCGTCGGAGAGTCCGTGAACAACATCACCAAACGGTCAATCCCTATGCCTTCTCCCGCAGTCGGCGGTAAACCATACTCCAATGCGTTGATATAATCTTCATCGAAGTGCATTGCTTCATCATCACCGGCATCTTTTTCTTCAACTTGTTTTCTAAATCTTGCCGCTTGATCTTCTGCATCATTCAGCTCAGAAAATCCATTTGCAATTTCTCGCCCGCCAACAAAAAATTCAAATCGGTCCGTAATAAATGAATTCTCATCGTTTCTTCGTGCTAATGGCGAAACTTCCCACGGGTACTCTGTAATAAAGGTCGGTTGAATTAGTAAATGCTCGGCAGTCTCTTCGAATATTTCGCAAATATATTTGCCAGGCCCCCAAATACCATCCACAGCAGGCTCTTTTACATGTACCGACTTGGCGTATTGTTTGATTTGCTCGAAATTATCTTCCGGCGATCTAAATACAGCTTCATCAAAGCTAGGATTGTGTTTCAAAATTGCGTCGACCATTGAAATACGTGCAAACTTGGAACCAAAATCGTAATCAACGCTTTCAGTAATATTTCCTTCAGCATCTTTAACCGTATTTGTCACAATCGCTGAACCTAGAACGTCTATTGCCACCTTTCGTAGCATGTCTTCAGTTAAATTCATTAAATCTTGAAAATCCGCATAAGCTTGATAAAACTCTAACATTGTAAACTCGGGGTTATGCCTTGTAGAGAGCCCTTCATTTCTGAAGTTTCTATTTATTTCAAATACACGATCAAAACCGCCCACCACTAACCGCTTCAAGTAAAGCTCTGGAGCAATTCGCAAGTACATATCGATATCCATAGCATTGTGATGGGTCACGAATGGTCTTGCTACAGCACCGCCTGGAATAACTTGTAACATTGGCGTTTCTACTTCCATAAAGTTTCTTTCGACTAGGAAGCGTCTGATCCCTTCAATAACCTGACTTCTAATTTTAAAGTTCTTTCGAGTATCTTCATTGGTGATCAAATCGATATATCGCTGTCGATATTTAATTTCTTGATCTTTCAATCCAGCATGCTTTTCAGGGAGTGGTCGTAAAGATTTTGTGAGCAAGTGGTATTCTTGCATACCGACAAACAGATCACCGTGGCCACTTAGCTTCAGCTGGCCTTTAACGCCGATAATATCGCCGATATCAATACCGCTCCATTTTTCTTTTACGTCTTTTTGTACATCTTTGGCTGCATAGGCTTGAATACGCCCAGTCATATCTTGAATAACGAAGAATGGTCCACGCTTCGCCATTACTCGACCGGCTATGCTAACGATTTTATTTAAGCCCAAGATTGTTTCTTTTTCTTGTTCACCATATTCTTGCTGCAAATCGGCGGCATAAAATTCTGGTTTGAACTTATTTGGGTGACCGTTAGATGGGCAATTTTCACGAATGCTAGCGAGTTTATCTTTTCGCTCTGCAATCAATTTATTGTCGTCGGTTTGGCTTGCTTGATTTTCAGTATTGCTCATAATCGTTGTCTTTTTTAATTTATCGTTGTCTAATAAAATTAGTATTTTTTTTCTCTTTCACTACAGTCTTACTGCATGATTTATTATAAATAACTACTTATCTTTGTTTTTGTTACTTTCTTACAATACTCAATTAAATCTATAGTCCGGCTTTTAAGCTTTCCTCAATAAAGCCATCTAAATCTCCATCCAACACCGCTTGGGTATTGGTCGATTCATATCCTGTCCGTAGATCTTTAATTCGAGATTGGTCGAGTACATAAGAACGAATCTGACTCCCCCAGCCGATGTCCGACTTCGCATCTTCCATGACTTGCTTTTCGGCATTTTGTTTTTGTATTTCTAGTTCATAGAGCTTTGCTTTCAAAAGCTTCATCGCTTGATCTTTGTTTTTATGTTGCGAACGATCATTTTGACACTGAACCACTGTATTAGTGGGAAGATGCGTTATTCGAACCGCCGAGTCAGTCTTATTAACATGTTGACCACCCGCTCCACTTGCTCGATAGGTATCAATTCTTAAATCAGCCGGATTAACATCTATTTCAACGTCATCTTTAATTTCTGGATAACAAAATACACTGGCAAAACTCGTATGACGTCTGCTACCAGAATCAAAGGGCGATTTACGAACTAATCGATGAACTCCGGTTTCTGTTCTTAACCAGCCAAATGCATATTCGCCTTTTACCTGAATAGTGGCACCTTTAATTCCAGCGACTTCCCCGCTGGATAGCTCGATAATATCGGCTTTAAACCCTCGACTCTCGCACCAACGGAGATACATCCTTAATAACATATCAGCCCAATCTTGCGCTTCAGTACCGCCTGAGCCGGACTGAATATCAATATAAGCATTTTCAGTGTCCATATCGCCACTGAACATTCTTCTGAATTCGAGTTTTTCTAAATATATCTCTAGCTCATCTAACTCAGCGACCAGCTCATCAACACTTTCTTGATCATTTTCTTCTACAGCCATCATCAGAAAATCTTCTGAATCATCTAAACCATTATCTAACTTGTCGATGGTCGTAACTATCGCTTCTAACTCTGAACGTTCTTTGCCTAGCGCTTGTGCTCGTTCTGGCTCGTTCCAAACGTCTGGTAACTCTAGTTCTCTTTCGACTTCTGTGAGCCTTTCTTTGCGTTCATTATAGTCAAAGATACCCCCTAAGCGTTTCGGTTCTCACTTTTAGGTCTTTAATTCGTTCTTTTATGGAAGTGACTTCAATCATCGATAGTTCAACAGTTTGCTGCTAGTATTATGGGAAGCTATTCTACTAAAGATCAATGCCTTATCCCAGACATATTGCTTATAAGGAATCATCAAATGGCTAATATGCGTTATCTCAGACCTATTACCAACACATTATTGGTCGTACTGTTAGTTGGCTGCACCAGTATCCCCGTTGCAACCGTCAATAGCAGAATCAATGACTGGATAAAATCAGACTACAAAGAACTGATAGAATACTGGGGACTGCCTACCCGTACCCAAGCAATCGATGATATTCAGTATGCCGAATGGGTAAACAAAGAAACCGAACCAGGAAATAGCGCCATCTCCATAGGTTCAAGTTCTCGCTCAGGAAACAGCAGTGTGGGATTCGGGTTTTCTCTTTTTGAACTCGGCGGAACCGATGATGTATGCAGTAGACTTGTTCGTTATGAGGGATCTGGAAAAATTATTGATATTGTTTGGAAAGGAACGCAGAACTTTTGTTTTCAATTAACACCAAACAGAAATGAAGTCGTCAGACAAAACGAAGCAATTATGAGAGAATAAAATTTGATTTTTATGGATTTAGTTATCATTTGGAGTCGGTTGGACATTCTAGAAAAGCCCTGTTACAAGCGCGTCGACTACCGGTTGATTAGCTTCAGGAAAAAGGTATTCCCCGAGCTCATTGAGATTTACCCATCGAATTTGTTGACCTTCTAGTCCCCGCTCTCGGCCTTCATACCGACGAATGAAATAGAAAAGCAACTCTACTTGTTTATCGCCGTAGTCAAACTCGATTTTCTTAAAGAACAAAGAATCAACAACAGAGATATTAAGCTCTTCTTTCAGTTCACGACTCAACGCGTGCTCTTTTAGCTCGTGCTTTTCGACTTTACCACCTGGAAATTCCCACCGCCCTCCTTGATGTGAGTTTTTGTGCCGTTTGGATATTAGTACTTGAGTGTTTTGTATTCGTTCAGTGGCCTGAACTGTAGCAGTCGAAGAAGTGTCACTGAAAATATCTTCACTAAGAATAATTCCAGCAACAACTTGAATAAACTCCAAAGCCTGTCCCTTTTGATTTAACTATAAATCGGTTTTATTAAACCAATTTTCCATGACATTGTTTGTATTTTTTACCTGAGCCACAAGGGCACGGTTCATTCCTTCCTACTTTTTGTCCTTCCCGAGTATAAGGGGTATGTGATTCCGCTGGTTGTTGTTGCGGTTGCTCTGGCAATGCCGAACCTTGTTCGTGCTCGTAGGTAACTTGACTTGCCTGTGCTTCTTTCCTTCTTTGTTCTTCAACGGCATCGACGTCTTCAGGATCTTTAACTTGAACTTTTGAAAGAATAGAAATGACTTCAAACTTTATATTCTCAAGCATTTCCGAAAACAGCTCGAATGCCTCACGCTTATATTCTTGCTTGGGATTTTTTTGAGCATAGCTTCGTAGACCAATGCCCTGGCGTAAATAGTCCATTGAAGCAAGATGCTCCTTCCAATGGCTATCAAGGTTCTGCAACATCACTGATTTTTCGAAATGTCGAATAACAATTGCACCAACTTGCTCTTCCTTCTGGCTATATTCTTCCACAAGGTTTTGTAATATTTTCTGTCGTAAAGGCTCTTCGTGAAGTTCTTCGTCTTCGTCTAGCCATTTTTGTACAGGCATCTCGACGAGAAAATCAGACTTAAGCCTATCTTCCAGCCCACCGATATTCCACATATCATCAATACTTTGCGGTGGAATATATTGGCTAATAACAGTACTGAGAACATCTTCTCTTAGGGAACTTATGGTATCCGATACATCTTCAGTCGACATTAGCTCAGAGCGTTGTTCATAAATTACTTTTCGTTGATCATTGGCTACATCATCGTATTCTAATAAGCTTTTACGAATATCAAAGTTTCGAGTCTCAACTTTCTTTTGAGCATTTTCAATCGCTCTTGAAACCCATTTGTGTTCGATGGCTTCACCTTCTTCCCAGCCCATTTTTTGCATCATGCTCGCCATTCTGTCGGAAGCAAAAATACGCATCAAATCATCTTCAAGAGATAAATAGAACCGACTGTGACCAGGATCTCCTTGTCGACCGGCTCTTCCACGCAGCTGGTTATCAATTCGGCGAGATTCATGCCGTTCAGTTCCTATAATGACCAGTCCTCCAGCATCTAGAACTTGCTTATGACGGATTTCCCAATCGGCCGTCAATTTCGCAATGTGTTCTTCTGACGGTTTCTTAAGTGCATCTAAATCCGCTTGAAGACTACCACCTAGCACGATGTCTGTTCCTCGGCCTGCCATATTAGTTGCGATAGTGACATTTCCAGGTCGACCCGCTTGCGCAATAATATCCGCTTCTTTTGAGTGGTATTTAGCGTTAAGCACCTGATGCTTGATTTTCTTGTCTTTTAAAACTTTGGACAATATTTCAGAAGACTCTACGGAGGCTGTTCCGACTAAAATGGGTTGGCCAGCTTCTCTGCGCTCAAGAATATCTTCGATAATAGCCATGTATTTTTCTTGTTTGGTTAGAAAAATAAGGTCGCCGAGATCGTTTCTTAACATCGGTTGGTTAGTGGGCATTACCACCACTTCCAAGCCATAGATTTGATTTAATTCGAATGCTTCTGTATCAGCTGTTCCGGTCATTCCTGATAATTTATCATACAGCCTGAACAAGTTCTGAAAGGTAATCGACGCTAGTGTTTGGCTTTCATTTTGAATATTACAGCCTTCTTTCGCTTCGACCGCTTGATGCAACCCGTCTGACCAACGACGACCTGGCATGGTTCGTCCAGTATGTTCATCAACGATAATGACTTCATCATCTTTGACAATATAATCAACATCTCTTTTAAATAATACATGTGCTCTCAATGCCGCATTGACATGATGCAAAAGCGAAATAGAAGCGGCACTGTATAGGTTTTGACCATCCCCTAAAAGTTTATTAGAGATGAGTAGCTCTTCAACTCGTTCCTGGCCTTTTTCACTCAAATGCACTTGCTTGGCTTTTTCATCAATTAAGAAATCGCCGCTTTGCTGATCTTCTTCGTCGGTTTGTTGCTCTAAAAATGGTATTAACTTATCAATCGCTTTATATTGCTCAGAACTATCCTCGACTGCACCCGAGATAATAAGAGGCGTACGGGCTTCATCGATCAAAATCGAATCAACTTCATCGATAATCGCATAGTTGAGTGAACGTTGAACTTTTTCTTCGACGGAAAAAGCCATGTTATCTCTTAGATAATCGAAGCCGTACTCGTTATTGGTACCGAAAGTGATATCGCAAGCATAGGCAGCTCGCTTTGTTTCAGTATCTTGGCCCGATAGAATAACCCCAACAGAAAGACCTAAAAATTTGTACAGAGGTCCCATCCAATCAGAATCACGTTGTGCTAGGTAATCATTAACAGTAATAATATGAACGCCTTCACCACTTAACGCATTTAGATAGGCAGATAGAGTCGCGACCAGGGTCTTACCTTCCCCTGTTTTCATTTCTGCAATTTTTCCGTTGTGTAGCACCATTCCACCGATGAGCTGCACGTCGAAATGACGCATATTCAGCACTCGTTCGCCAGCTTCTCTTACTACGGCAAAAGCTTCTTCTAGAAGGTCATCTAATGTTTCGCCTTGTTCTAGTCTTTGTTTAAATTTGACGGTACATGCCGCAAGTTCTTCATCAGATAATTCCTTAACCGAGTCAGCTAAAGCACTAACACCACCAATGCGCTTGTTCATTTGTTTCAACAAACGCTGATTACGGCTTCCGAATATTTTGGTTAACATATTTCCAAACATGGACAAATACTACCTAATAAGTTTAATTTTATAGTGGCAACCCGCTAACTTGTGCAAAAATCGAACGACGCAACAAGTTATCTCGAGATTTAATCGCGGAATTGTACCTTGTTAGAGACTTCTTCTCTAGTCATACCGCTCCATTTAGACAGGGAAATAAACTAGATTAAATGGCCAAGGTCCAGCGATTTGGATTATGATGGGGACAAATCCCCTAATTCTCAAGAAGCGACTTCAATTGACCTTACTCTCTCCTTGGAAAAAAGACTTTCCGGCGCTGAACGAAGTATCGGCTGATTTGAGCCCTGGTCGATTATCCTATTTAGATTCAGCCGCAACTTGCCAAGTTCCAGAAATAGTCATTGCAAATGTTGCTGACTACCTTCGAGCCGGTCAAGGCAATGCTGGAAGAGGAATGCACGGGTTAAGTGAACGTGCGACAACAGTCATCGAAAACTGTCGCCAAAAAGTCGCCAAACTCATCCACTGCAATTCAGAACAAATAACCTTTACTAAAGGTACGACCGAGTCAATTAACCTCGTTGCTAATGGATTGAAACATGGGATTACCAGCAACTATTCCATTCTTGTCACTCAATTAGAGCATCACTCAAATTTATTGCCTTGGCAGCAGTTGTGTCAGCAAACAGGTGCAAAACTCAATGTCTTACCGATAGATGCGCGTGGAAATATCGATGATAGCCAACTCGACATGTTTTTGAGCGAGAACTGCGCTCTATTTGCTTTTACTCACTGTTCCAATGTTCTGGGAAATCAGCCAAATATTCAACATTTGACTGATTCGGCCAAACACTTTGAAGTAGCGACATTAATTGACGGCGCTCAAGCGATCTCCCATGACGATGTAAATCTGCAGCAGATTGATTGTGACTATTACGCTTTTTCAGGTCATAAATTATATGCCCCAGGGGGGAGCGGAATTTTATACAGTAAAGACCATTCCAATCTAGAACCATTGCTATTAGGAGGGGGTATCGTCAATAAGACCACTATCGCAGACTATGAACTCAGAACCGATAGCCTTCGTCTTGAAGCAGGGAGCGCTAACTTGGTCGCGTTAACGGGATTAAGTAGCGCGATAGATTATATTAATTCAATTGGCTACGGAGCTATCCAAAGACATGAACAAGCGTTGGTGACTGAATTGGTTCAGCGAATTAACAATGAAACTAGTTTTGATATAGTGTCCAGTTTGAACAGTAAGAACCTTGTAAGTTTCTTCAGTCCAAAATATCACTGCCATGATGTTGCTTCGTTACTGGCTGAAAAAAAGGTGGCAGTCCGTGCTGGTCATCATTGCGCTCAACCCTGTTTACAAGCGATTGGTGTGAAACATTGCTTGCGAGCTTCCTTTGGGCTCTATAACGATTCAGACGATATAGCTCAACTCATCGAAGGCATAAAAGAGATTGAGGAGACCCTCGCTTGATCGAATTTCTGGTTAAATTTATTCCCCGTTGATTCTATTTCTTACAGCAAAAGTTACAAAACGACTTTATAATTAATTTTTGATGGAATGAACTAATCATTAATTACTGGTGGTAAATTTAGATGGCGGTGGAACTAACATTTTAGTTCCACCGGAAACATTGAACGACTTTAAGAATAGCAAGGTTATTTCGAAGTCGTCCAATAAGAACTAAACTGTTCAGAAGCTATTTTCTATTAGTAGCTAATAAGGCTAGTTCACTTTCGATGACTTTTACGAAAGCTTCTAGTGGCTGGGCTCCTCTAACTGTAATCCCATTGATATAAAACATTGGTGTTGCTTCGACTCCAAGACGCTGCCCTTCATCTATATCTTGGTTAACTTTGCTTGCATACTTACTAGACTTTACACATTGTTCAAACTGAGTTTTATTCAAGCCCATACTACTCGCTTTTTCTACCAAAGCACCCGCTGTCAGTTTTCTCGGATTAGCTAACATGTGATCATGGAGTTCCCAGAAATATTCATCTGACTGTTCATTAGCACACAGACTGGCTTCGGCCGCTTTGAATGCGTCTTGATGAAAACTAAGTGGAAATTGTTTATAGACAACTTTTATCTTACCAGGGTAATTTTTTAAGAGTTGTTTTACCGTTACTTCGGCTCGAGTGCAAAATGGACATTGGAAATCAGAATACTCGATGATTGTAATTGGCGCGTTTTTAGGGCCGAGAACCGGTGCTCCATTGATTGCAATTTCAACCCGAGTTGGTATTGGCGGCCGTAGATTTATAATGACTCCCTGTTTTTTGCTCTCTATATTTACCCAATTTTCAATTTGTTTTGCACTGTGCTGTTGTACTAAGTAGCTTCTAACTTTCTCTAAAAGGGTAGCGTCCAATTGTTCTTTAGGGATTTTTTTCAAAACCACAAACTGCTGTATATCTGCTTGAGTCACTTGAACGTTAGTAGTGATATAACGCTGAATAAACTCTTCAACCGATTTTCCAGCACTGAGTGGATTCTTTTTAATCAGCTGAGCTAGAATCTGAGTTTTCAACTGAACCAGCTTTAACTCGTATAATTTTTGTTCTGCTTCATATATTTTCGAAGCTATGGGATCGTTCATTTGCTGATAAGTGATTATTTTATCGCCCACAATTGCCGCAGCCCGGGTGTCTTTTTCTGCTGCGATGCTATCTAATGTGACGAATAGGAAGCTCACACAGAGAGCACAGCTACTTGTCACGAATTGTTTCAGGATTTGCTGCATTTTTTAAAGTCTCAGTTCTGTCAAATATGGAAGAAGCGGTATTTTAGTATTTTCTCAACATAGATTCAATCGGCGTTAAAGAGTTTCCCTCTCACCATTTCACGATATTCCTTGGGCGTCAGATTGGTTTTCTGTTTGAACTGTCTTGAAAAAAAACCACTGTCTTTGTACCCCAAATGATCGGCAATATCTTGATGATTTAGATTGGTATCTCTTAGAAGTTCTTGTGCAGCACTTACTTTAAGGTCAACCCCGTAGGCTAACGGGCTTTTACCGACAGCACTTTTAAATCGCCGAGAGAAATTACGGCCACTCATATTTGCCATTTGGCTCAATGAATTTAAATCAAAATGCTGATAAAAATGGGATTGCATCCACTGCTGAACTTCAACAATCCCCTCGTCAGGATGGCGACTGGCGCCCTTAGCAAACCAGGGTTTGTCGTAGGTGCGATTAATTTCGTGACTGTAATGTTGCTCAATTATTTGACTCACTTCTTTGCCGAACTGCGTTTCAATGAGATACACCACTAAATCCACTAAAGCATTAATACTGCCGGTGCAGGTAATTGAGCCATCTTGAGTGATAAAATGTTTACGCTGCAAATTGACCTTCGGATATTTTTTGGCAAACTGCTCAAAGTAATACCAATGGGTCGTCGCGACTTTATTGTCCAACAATCCAGCACTTGCCAATAAACAAACACCTGTCCCAGTTGCGACCAGCTGTGCACCTTGATTGTATCGCTCAAGCAACCAACTGATTAGTTCTTCATTTTGTTCAATTACTACTTCAGGATTCCCCCAAATAGGAGGCACAAAAATGGTATCTGCCAGTGGTGCATCGATAAGGTTATAGTTTGGCAATACCTGTAAACCGTTTGCAAATTGTATGGGGTCTAACCCGT
Organism: Kangiellaceae bacterium; assembly: GCA_019090895.1. Lineage (GTDB taxonomy): Bacteria > Pseudomonadota > Gammaproteobacteria > Enterobacterales > Kangiellaceae. The sequence goes on along the minus strand of JAHRVB010000199.1, from coordinate 35,060 downwards.
AATTGACAGGAGTGACGACATGGCAATTCCAACGCGTATTCCGTTTTCTCTTAATTCGGGCGATAGAACGAGCAGAAACTATCATTTCCATAGGCAAACTCACTCCTGTTAGTAACGCCCGTTGGTACCCGATAAATAGTGAAGCTCCCATGGTCTTTTCATTAACACCTTACTTTTAATCAATAATGTGGCCACATTGTACAAGAGTTTGGCATATATATCCTACACCTTGTCAGAATTAGTCAATATACTAGCAGCCATCTAGTGGTTAGTAATGAACGAGAATATCAAATGAAAAAATTACCCGTAATTGTCGGTTTTGGTGGCATCAATGCTGCTGGAAGGAGCTCTTTCCATCACAGTTACAGACGAATGGTCCATGAATCACTGACAGATGCTGAAACCGAGCCTATGTTCAAGGGCTTAGCGAGTTTAACAAATCAACCCGCAGACACTTCAAAAGAAACGTTGCTGGCGCAAACTCTGATCCGAAAAATCGAAAAACAAACGTTTGATCTCGACGAAATTAACATTCATAAGAAAGCCGTATTAAAGTCAAATGATGAAACAATCCATTTTCAAATAGGTAAGCGTCAACTTCCCAAACACATCCCTGACAACTGGAAGCTCGAAGAATTAGAAACTGGCGGTTATAACGTTACTATCGAAGGCGAACTCACCGTAATGATGCCAGAGAAACATCAATCGGCAGTTTCAAGTGCAGGTCAACTACCAACAGGGTTTGACCCTGCATCATTGTATACCTCTCGCAATCAACCCAAAGGGTTACAGCTGACTGTCTTTGGTGCTTCCGATGCGATTCATTCCATGGGGATTGAATGGTCTAAGATATTACAACATATTAACCCCGATGAAGTCTCTGTGTACGCGGGATCTGCCATTGGCCAGCTGGACGATTTTGGCGGAAGAGGCTTGAGCCAAGCTTGGCTTAAAGGAGGTCGAGTTAGCTCGAAACAAATGCCTTTGATGCTTTCGCAAATGCCAGCTGACTTTATCAACAGTTATATGATCAATAGCGTCGGCGCGACAGGAACTAATATGGGAGCCTGTGCGACATTCCTATACAACCTTAGACAAGGCATTAGTGATATACAATCTGGCGTAGCTCGAGTAGTTATTGTCGGTGGCGCAGAAGCCCCCGTTGAACCGGAAGTGATTGAAGGCTTTAAAGCAATGGGAGCGCTTGCAGAAGATTCTCAAATAGCAGAACTAGATGGCACCGAAACCGCTGACAACCGAAGGGCCAGTCGGCCGTTTGCTGAAAATGCAGGTTTTACTATTTCTGAAGCTTGTCAATTCTTTATCCTTATGGATGACGAATTAGCTTTGGAATTAGGTGCGACAATCTATGCTTCTGTTGCGGATGTATTCGTCAATGCCGACGCTAACAAAAAGTCTATCTCGTCTCCTGGAATCGGTAATTACGTTACCGTTGCTAAAGCAATGTCATTAGCGAAAAATATTCTTGGGGAAGAAGGTGTAAAACAAACATTTGCGCAAGCCCATGGTACAGGAACCCCTCAAAACAGAGTGAGCGAATCGCATATATTGAATGAAGTTGCCAAAACTTTTGAGATAGATAATTGGAAAATTGCCGCAATAAAATCGTATGTCGGCCATTCACTCGGTCCGGCCGGTGGCGATCAATTAACAGCCACCCTTGGCGTATGGGAATACGGGCTAATACCGGGTATCAATACCATCGACAAGATTGCTGATGATGTATTCGATTCTAACCTCGACTTTTGTCTTGATCATACGCCTGTGGGCGTCAAAGGAGAGCAGATGAAAGCCGCAGTCATTAACTCGAAGGGCTTTGGCGGTAACAATGCCACTGGGTTGATTCTTTCGCCTCACACAACAATGAGCATGCTTGAAAATAAATATGGACCAGCAAGAATTGCACAATATAAATTACTCAATGAAAAAGTAAAAGTGGTTGCAAAGCAATATGATGAATCCGTTATCAATGGCGATATCAATGTTATCTATCATTTTGGTTCTGAGGTGATGAATGAGAACGATTTAACAATTTCTGACGAAGGAATTCAAATGAGTAAATTTGAAAACCAGTTAGTTTTTAGTCAGGAAAACCCGTTTTCCGACTACTGTTAATGATGAAAGTCTGCAAACACATAAATGGCGCTTTAAGCGCCTTTTTTTGTCTATATTTAGTTCAATGGATTATTGGGTTGTTGTGTGGTTGCCATTCATCATTGCAATGCCCTCTGTAGCAAAGCGCTCTAATAAAGGATGATGCGGATCTGAAAACGACTGAACGCCAAGTACTTTTCCACTCGGTGCAATAAATACCAGCCCAGGCGTTCCTTGAACTCCGTATTGTTTAGCCACTTCATCACCTTCTACAACTGTGTCGAATTGGTATTCATGATTTCGCCAATAAACCTCAGGTTTCCAATCTTCTCTAATATTGACGGCCAAAACCTTGAGTCCCTGTTGATGATATTTTTGATGTAATTCCTCAATACCCGGTAACAGCTTCTTACAATAAGGGCACCATGTAGCCCAAAATACTAATAGTGTAGTTTGACCTTGATAATCAGAGAGAGTGATTGGTTTACCTTCTAAATTATTGAGAGTCCAATCTTGTCCAAGATAAGAATTGTCATTCGCGGTCTTTTGGCTTGCATCACTACAAGCACTTAACAACAGGGACAGAGTCATTAGAACGATAAGTAATCTCCGGTGAAGCATTCAGCAGTCCTTAATTTAAATAAACATGTTTGTATTGACGAAGCTTGCGTCAATAAATTACAGTTGATAAAGATGGTAATGTAAAATGAAAGAACGACTTATTAACAATTTGCAACCATTCCAGCATAGTCAATGCGCTCTCTAAGTCATAGAATGATAAGCTAAGCACCTATCAGAGTTGAATAACGACATGAAAAAACTCTATCAAAGCGCGCTGAAAGAACACTATACGTCGCCAATTGGAAAAGATAAGCATTTTGCTGCCTCTCATCAATCAGATGGTTACAATGCCACCTGTGGAGATGAAATAAGTATTCTTCTTAGTATCCACCGTGACAGTGAAATTATCAATAACATCGGTTTTGTCACTGATAGTTGTGCAATTTGTACTGCTTCAGCCTCTATTCTATGTAAGCTCACACACGGTAAACCGTTGAAAGAGCTTAGACATTATTTTCAATTTCTCGAAACTCATTTAAACAGCAGAGAGCAAGTTACTCAACCTCAGATAAATATCGATGAACTCGCTTGCCTGTTACCTGTTAGTGAACATCTAAGCCGAATAAACTGTGCTTTACTCCCATGGCAAACAGCATTGAATGCAATTGATCCATCTTCTAATAAAGGGAGTGAATTTCCTGTGCATCATTCCAAAATAATGTAATCCATGTATAGTTTATTGAAATCACTCAGGCATTATGATTCAAGTAAAGATTATGTATTAGCGATCATTACCGGAACCAATGGCTCTACCTATCGAAAATCTGGCGCTATGATGTTAATCGATCAAGATTCTAATCATTGGGGCTTACTGAGTGGCGGGTGTCTTGAAGGCGACATAGTCGCCAACTGCAAAACTTTGTTTGAAAATAAATGTGACCACCAGTTAGTTTATAACATGCGTGATGAAGCCGATTTAATTTGGGGAATGGGTTTGGGCTGTGACGGAGAAGTTACTATATTCCTTAAGTACCTCCCCGCTGAACAAAATCATTTCTCTATTTTCGAAGGACTGTTTGAATTACAAAATGGAAATGCACAACAAATCACCATCAATACAGCCAATAATAATGAATTAGTGATTGAACCGGCAGACAAATTAATCCCAGAAAAACATTCTCAACTAAAATTCGAACTTCGTAAGCCACACCATTTGTTGATTTGTGGCGCGTCGCCTGACGTTCCACCGGTGGTTGCAATCGCGCATCATATCGGTTGGAAAACAACTGTGATTGATCATAGGCAAGACGCTAGTAACAAAGAGAAGTTTCCGTTCGCTGACGAACTTATCACGGTAAAAAGATCTCAATGGAATGGTTTTGAATTAACACCATTCGATAGTGCAGTGATAATGAGTCATCAGTTCGAAAGAGATCAAGAATACTTGAAACGATTACTTGATAGTCCAATAGGTTACATTGGTTTACTCGGACCCTCAGCTCGAAGAGACAAATTGTTAGCCGAGTGCGACACCCATTTCTCAGAACATCAAGGTAGAGTTTTTGGACCAATAGGACTAGATATAGGTGCAGGCTCACCCGAAACAATTGCTCTCGCAATCATTAGTGAGATACAAGCTGTAGCCCATAGTAAATCGGCAAAATTTTGCTATGAGGATCTTAACCGGTGAGCAATATAGATACAAAAGTTAAGATTCCTAGTTTAGCAATTGTAATCATCGCTGCGGGTAACTCGTCGCGATTGGGTGAGAATAAACAACTAATTACGTTCAACGGAAAAACACTGCTACAACACTCAATCGCACTAGCTTCTTTTCTCACGGACAAAACTTTATGCGTATTAGGATATGAGGCCGAGAAAATAAAAAATAATTTGGCAGATATTCATTTTCGCTCTGTAACCAACCAAAACTGGAAAAGTGGAATGGGTAGTTCCATCGCAACAGGTGTAGAATATTGGACTTCCAACCAATTAGTCTCAGCACCAGATGCAATCATGATCTTACTGTGTGACCAATATTTACTCACTATCGAAGATTTAGAAATGTTATACAAAAGTTGGAAAGAATATCCGAACAAGATTACTGCCAGTCAATACTCTCAAGAAGGTAATTCGAATGACGTAATACTGGGAGCACCTGCGATTTTTCCCAGCAGTCATTTTCCTGAATTATTGAAACTCAAATCTCAAGGTGCAAGAAAAATTTTAGAACAAAACAGGATGGCCTTAAGTGCTGTCAATATCAAAAATGCAGGCTGGGATTTAGATACTCCAAATGATTTACTGCAATTAATTAATTTAGAAAAATCTCAATTGAAGTCACATTTGAATCAATAACAATTTATCGGTACAAGGCTGATTTAAATACTAATATCGCTTAGGAGGAAACAAATGATTGAACTCACAATTAATAATAAGCAACATAAACTCGATTTGCCTGATGACATGCCTCTACTCTGGGCACTCAGAGATATCGTAAAGCTGACCGGCAGCAAATATGGCTGCGGAAAAGGCTTGTGCGGCGCGTGTACGGTCCATATGGATGGTATAGCTGTACGTTCATGCGTAATGCCTATATCCGCGGTAAAAGGAAAATCAATAACGACTATAGAAGGGTTATCTGAGAACATTGATCACCCAGTCCAGAAAGCTTGGCTTGAGATTAATGTACCACAATGTGGCTATTGTCAAAGCGGCCAAATCATGTCTGCTGCCTCGTTGCTTGCTAGCAATGATTCGCCATCAGATGACGATATTGACCAAGCGATGTCAGGTAATCTTTGTCGATGTGGTACCTACCCGCGCATCCGTTCAGCCATTCATTTAGCTGCGAAACTCGCAAAGGAGGTTAAGTAGATGTCTTTTCTCACAAAAATTGGACAAGTTCCAACCGACGAGCAAATCTTTAATTCAAATAACGATGATTTAGCAAACGAAGATGCAGGTAAGACTACCTCCTGCAGAATTGAAAACGTCTCCCGCAGAAGTTTTCTCAAAGTGAGTGGCTTAGCAAGTTCAAGTTTAGTGATCGGCGTCCAACTAGCCAGTGTTCAAACCGTTTCGGCGGCCAAATCTGGCTCATCTGATTTCGCTCCGGACGTTTTCATTTCGATGGACAAAAGAGGAACCGTGACCATTATTTGTCATCGCTCGGAAATGGGTCAAGGCATTCGAAGTTCATTGCCAATGTTAGTCGCTGATGAAATGGAATGTGATTGGCAGCGAGTCATTGTTGAGCAAGGTTTAGGTGATGCAAAATATGGCAGCCAAAACACCGATGGTTCAAGGAGCGTTAGGCGCTTTTACACTCGTTTAAAAGAAGCCGGCGCTACAGCAAGAACCATGCTACAGACCGCCGCAGCACAAGTATGGAAAGTGAAACCAACGCAAGTTGAAATCTATAACCATCAAGCGAAATTAAAATCGAGTAGTAAGACCTTAGATTTTTCTCAGCTGGTTGAAATCGCAGCGACACTTCCGGTTCCGGATAAAAAGACTCTAAAACTGAAGAAAGAATCGGAACATCGATATGTCGGCAAGGATACAATGCCCAATATCGATGGTGAAGCAATTGTTTCTGGCAAGGCCATCTATGGATTTGATGTCGAGCTGGAGCAAATGAAATACGCTGTTATTGCACGTCCACCAGTCCTATTCGGCAAAGTAAAGTCCTTTGATGCCACGGAAGCACTGAAAGTGCCGGGAGTTGTTAAGATAGTTGAAATGCCAACACTAACACCTCCAGCAGTATTCAAAATGTTAGGAGGCATTGCGGTCATTGCCGAAAATACCTGGGCAGCGCTGCAAGCTAGGGACAAGCTTAAGATCACATGGGACCACGGTGACAATGCAAACTACAATACAAAAAAATACGAACAAGAATTTGTTAAGGCCTTGAAGAATCCGCCTCATACAGCAAGGTCAAGAGGAAATTGGGAAGACGCTAAAACGGCCGCAGATAAAATCATCAGCCGGAATTATTATGTTGCCGGTATCGCCCACGCAACAATGGAGCCCCCCGCAGCAACCGCTAGAATTTCGAAAGATGGCGTCGATGTGTGGACTTGTACTCAGACTCCACAATCAGCCCAAAGCACCGCAATGGGTGTAATGAAAATCCCAAAAGAAAAAGCGAGTTCCGTTAAAATAAATGTCACGCTACTCGGTGGAGGATTTGGAAGAAAATCAAAACCCGACTATATCGCGGAAGCCGTATTTCTCGCCAATGAGACCAAAATGCCAATAAAAGTTCAGTGGACTCGCGAAGATGAAATAAAACATGGTTATTACCATTCTCCAAGCTATCAAGAGCTTTCTGCTAGCTTCGATAAAGAACAACGATCGACCGGTTGGTACCATGGCATGGTTAACCACCCTATCGGATCGACATTTAATCCAGCAGCAAAAGAAGCCGGCGCCGCAGAGTTAGGGCAAACCGATATGCCGTTTGATATCCCTAACATTAAGATCACCAATGGAGAAAGTGAAACCTCTTTACGAATTGGTTGGGTTCGCTCTGTTACTAATATCAACAACGTTTTTGCCGTGAGTTCCTTCGCTGATGAGTTAGCTGTCGAATCCAATAAAGATCCTAAAGATTATTTATTGTCTTTAATTGGTAAAGATCAATTTATCGACCTGGCAAAAGATAAAGCAAAATACAGTAACTACGGCGAAAGCAATGAACAATACCCTATTGATACTTCCCGACTAAAAAACGTTATTAATGTTGTTGCCAAAGATGCAAATTGGGGCAAAAAGCTACCCAAGGGACACGGAATTGGCATTGCGGCTCATAGGAGCTTTTGTAGCTATGTTGCTACCGTAGTCGAAGTATCCAGTCGAGAAGGTAAAATTCAGATTGAGAAAGTCTATTATGCGGTTGACGCTGGAAAGGTCATTAATCCCGATAGAGTTCGCTCTCAAATGGAAGGGGCTGCTATTTTTTCCACATCATTGGCTTACTACGGCGAAATAACTGCTGATAAAGGAATTGTTGATCAAAGTAACTTTCATGACTATGAACTCGCCAGAATTGGACAAGTACCAGTAATTGAGGTGAATATTATTAAAAATGACCATCCTCCAGCAGGAGTTGGTGAACCGGGTGTACCGCCATTTGCACCGGCCCTATGTAATGCTATTTATAATGCAACTGGAAAGCGCTATAGACGATTACCACTGAAGCAGTATGGTATTGTTTAAACCTTAGAGTTTGAAATTGAACTTAGAAACGATGCCTGATTTATTCAGGTATTGTTTCTTACTGGCAACTTAGAAATTAATCGGCTAGTCGTTCTTAGCCAAAATGGAATAAAGCCCCTCAAGCACAGTCCCTAATTCTTGTTGAAGCTCTTTGGTTGCTACTTTCGATTTTTCCAATTGCTCAGAGGTACTATAAACTAAGCTCATTAGCTTTTCTTCTTGATCTTCATCAAGCCCGAGACTGAACAACGTAGTCTCAAGCTTTTCGACCATATCCATTATAATCAAGCGATTATTTTCCTCGTAGCTCTGTACTTTTAGATTGAGACTTTTGATCTGTTTTTCAGTGTGGGTAATTACACCAGTGAGTATATTTCGGCGTTCTAACTGAATGCCTGATGCAGTATGAAGGCTTGAAATTCGACCATCTGATATACTCGTTAATACGACTAAGTGGTCTTTAAATCGTCCATATTTTTTTTCATCATCAGTCGGCATATTCTTAACTAATAATATCAATTGCTCACTTTTAACAATTGTTCTTATTCCAAGACTGATCAACTTCCCAGAAGCCGATGTCGCACGCTTCAATACTTTAGCTTCTATGCTATCCTCTGAACAACCAAAGAATTCCTTAGTCCCACCTTCAATATATGCACAGCTATTCAAACCAAAACCTTGGCAGACTTCTATCAGCATCTCACCCATTTTTTCAATAGAATTTAGCTTTTGGGTTTCTGTAACGAAAGATATTATTTGTCCGAGTTCACTACTTGATGTCATTGCAGTCATCGCGACATCCATCGCTTCAGCGGCGTTGCGGACTGCGTTTTTTTTCTCGTCCAAATGAGCAAGTTGACGTTCAATTTTCTCTAACAGAATATCCTCGTCAACTGGTTTACTAATATAGGCATCGCCACCAGCTTCAAAGCCAGCTAATCGTTCTTCGACATCGACTAACGCAGAAACAAAGAGTATTGGTAATCCTCTGGTATTTTGATCGCCTTTCAGTTTAGTACAAACTTCATACCCATTCATCCCTGGCATATGAACATCTAACAAAAGAATATCAGGTTGAGATTTATGCACCAATTCTATACACTCGGCACCTGACTCCGCCCTAATTAACTCAAAACGAGATTGCAGCATCGCTTCGAGAACAAGCAATGAATCCTGCGTATCATCAACAATCATAATGGTCGGTCTTTGCAACTAATTGTACTCCTAAATGAAAATGATTGGTTTCAGATATTGATTACAATTATCCTTAAAGGTTTCAAATGGTAATTGAACAAGGCCTTCAAATTCATCAATATCTATTAAGAAGATAGCTTAAAACCGTAAAAATCTCAAAATTAGGTAACATCAGAACGTATGACACTCGTAAGATGATATGTGGAATTACCAGATCTCGACTATACTACGATAACTAAGGATTTTGACTGTTTAACATTTCAAACTAATGATACTTTAAGGCAATAAAGAAAAGGAACTTCATATGAATCTTAACCTCTCTATCACTCTATATCCGACAGGCAGAGTCGCCCCCCATTCTATAGACATCATTCGATTAGTCGGTAATTTCAAAGATATCACACAGTTTATTACACTCACCGATAAAACTGCTAATTAATAATGCAACGTACATTATCGCTTAAAGCATGTTTTTCGATACTCGTGCTAACGTCATTTTTATTTTTTATCTGTGTGGTAGCAAGAACAGCGTACATTTCGGAAAAGGAACACCATCAAGAACTGACAGACACAGTTTTCAAGCAATCCATAATGCAATTATCTGACGATACCCTGATAGCTCTAGCGAATAAAGATCAGCTTGAATTAAAAAGTCTATTCGAAAAAAACATAACAAGAAGAAATTTCGTACAACTCGCAATTATTAATTCATCAAACCAAGTCATCAACTTAAGTCCAAAAAGAAAATACAATTCTGACTTACTATCTCTCGATCATTTCGAACTCCGGGCTCTCGCAAAAATTAGGAATACTCGATTTAATAGTACTCATAAAATAGAGAATGAGAAAAAAATAATTTCCTATTCTCTACTACGACAAAACTCAGACACTCCAAACGGAAATCACGGCAACCTTGTTCTGTTTGCAGTTTATTTCATGGACGACAATTCACAACAGATTTGGCTATCAGTTCGTAACACGACGATTGAAGCTGCATCTATATTTATAGTTTTATTGATTTTCCTAATATTATTATTTTATCGATTTATGCTGCAGCCATTTAGTAGAATAAATGACACTCTTAAGGAAAATTCAACGACTGAGCAGGAAATCAAGAATATTTTTAGGGGGGAAAGCGAATTCAATTCCTTATTGCAAGCGATACTCGAATGGCAGCGAGTTCAGATTGGTACAAAAAGTAAACTAGTCAAACAAAAAGAGATTACCGAGAATATATTAGTAGAGCTAGAGCAAAGGCAATTTGCGCTAGACCAGCATTCGATTGTCGATACGACTGATGTTCATGGTGTTATCACTTATGTCAATGACAAGTTCTGTACCAGCTCAGGTTACGCTAAGCATGAGCTTATAGGAAAGACCCATCGAATTATTAATTCAAACTTTCATAATAAAGAGTTTTTTGATGATATTTACAGAACGATAACTAAAGGATTTATTTGGCAAGGAGAAATTAGGAATAAGGCAAAAAATGGTTCCTATTATTGGCTCGAGAATACAATTGTCCCATTCTTAGGCTTAAGCGGAAGCGTCGAAAGTTACGTAACAATTAGAACAGACATCTCAAAACGTAAGTCCGCTCAAAAACAACTTGTGGAAAATGAACAAAGATTCAATCTCGCTATGTCCGTGGCAAATGATGGCATATGGGATTGGGACCTCGTTTCTGATTCTGTAGTATTCGACAACCGGTACTACACCATGGCAGGCTACTTTCCATTAGAATTCTCTGAATCATTCGCAGAATGGAAAAAAAGAATTCATCCTCAACACAAAGCAGAAGTAGTACTCGCTTTAAACCAATACATTGATGGAAAAAGTAAAAAATTCTCAGAACAGTTTCGTTTTAAAACGAAATCAGGTGCTTATATATGGATCCAAAGTAAAGGCGAGTTTGTCGCATTTGACTCTCAAGGAAAACCAACCAGACTCATTGGAACCCATCGTGATATCACTGAAACGCGCGATGCGCTTCAAGCGCTAACCCTAAGCGAGAAAAATCTATTACTTGCGCAAAGCTCCGCTAAAATAGGCCATTTCTCTGTAGACATCCTTAATGATCGTTGGACAAGCTCGTTGGAACTCGAGAATATTTTCGGACTAGCCCTGAATGCGACAAAGAATTTCGCCTGTTGGATAAATATCGTCCATTCAGAAGATAGGCTAGAGATAGAGGCACACTTAAAAAATGATGTTCTCACCCAGCATAAAAACTTTAATAAGGAATATCGGATTGTTAACAATAAAAATGGCGAGATATTGTGGGTGCATGCATTAGGACAGCTTTCGATGGACCATACAGGGCTGCCTGTAGAACTATTCGGAACAATACAAGATATAAGCAAACAAAAAAGTGTACAACTCGCGTTGCAACACAGTCGAGACAAACAAGCACTTCTGGTAAATACGATTCCTTATGGTATTCAGGAAATCGATCTGTCAGGTAACGTCGTTTTCGCTAATCAGATATTCTATCGCCTTTTCGAATCAAGTGAAGAGCAAGTCATCGGAACACCTTTCTGGAGCTTGTTAGCAGACAATGATAAGTCAATTAAGCTCAGACAAGATTTCGAGATGCTAATTAAACGACAACCAACGCCTAATTCGTTCACAACTAAGAAAATAATATCACAAGGTAGAACGAAAATACTGGAAACTGTTTGGGATTATCAACGGGACTCTAAGGGAAGTATCCTTGGATTTATTTCGGTCGTATCAGATATTACTCAACAACGAATTTCAGAACAAGCACTGCAGCGGAAACAAAAAATGGAAGCGATAGGACAACTAACAGGTGGGATTGCGCATGATTTCAACAACATCTTAGGAATCATCATTGGAAACTTGGAAATGCTTGCAGCGAATCTTGAAGATGACGAATTTTCCTTAAAGCGTATAGAGGCAGCAGATAAAGCTGCAATGAGAGCTAGAAATTTAACCAAACAACTACTTGGATTTTCGAGGGAAAATACGAAACTTAGTTCTGTTACAAATGTTAACCAGTTAATTGATAGCATTGATGATGTCTTTTACCACTCGCTTGGTCCAGAGGTCAAGTTAGAGTTTTACCTCTCTACTAACTTATGGAACACCAAGATTGACAGAGAAGAAATGCAAGACGCTTTAGTAAACATGCTCATCAACGCACGCGATGCGCTGGAAGGCAAAGGAACGGTGACTGTTTCGACATCAAATGTTGATACGTATCAACGAAAAATATCAACACCATTAGGTCAAAGAAATAATCTCTCACAAGAAGCTTCTGAATTTGTGTGTATCTCTATAAGCGATACTGGATGTGGTATTGAAGCTGACCAACAGCAGAAAATTTTCGACCCTTTTTTTACGACTAAAGAACAGGGAAAAGGAACAGGTCTCGGACTTGCCATGGTATTTGGTTTCATCAAACGCTCTGGTGGTTTTATAGAACTGGATTCTAAAATAAATGAAGGTACGAGGTTCAATCTCTATTTGCCTCGCACAGAAACGGAATTGATTGAAAAGCAGGAAGAAACTAATTTAATAAGTCGTTCAAACCGAATAAAAGGCACAGAAACCATCCTGGTAGTGGATGATGAAGAGGACCTTGCCGATTTGGCTCGAGTCACTTTACAATCTCAAGGATATACCGTGCTGGTGTGCGATAGTGCTAAGAAAGCTATAAAGCATCTCGAATCGCTAAACACTATTGACCTAGTGTTTAGCGATATCGTTATGCCCGGCGGTCTTTCGGGCTTTCAGCTCGCTAAAGAGGTCACTAACCGCTGGCCTAATACACAGACTCTTTTAACTTCTGGTTACGAAGACAAAGCAGTCAAATCTCAGGAAGACAAGTTGTCCAGACAAAAGCTATTACGAAAGCCTTACACACAATTAAAAATGTCTACTACAATTAGAACAATGCTTGATTGCAATAATGAATTGAATGTCGGTGAGGAAGACAACAATCGGGGAGTTGAGAGTTAATTTATTTAGTTCGATCCTCAAGCCATTTGTTAGTACTAAGCCATCCTCAAGTTAGCAAAAGGAAGGAAATTTTGACAGAACAGAAAGCTATTTTGTATTTTGAAGATGACCATGATTTGAGTAGTTTATTCATTGAATATCTTAGTCAGCAAGGTTATGCAGTGACCCACTATCCTTCGTTCCCCGAAGGTGGCATTGCGGAAATAAAAGAACACATGGCAAAGAAACCAGATTTTGTTCTTCTAGACATGAGCTTGCCTGGTACTGATGGAATTGATATCTGTCATATTTTAAGAAAAAGTTATGGGCAAGATAACATACCAATTCTTTTTGTTTCAGGACAGATGTCTGAGCAAGATATTATACGGGCCTACGACGCAGGAGCCGATGATTATCTTATTAAACCTGTCAGACTGAAAGAGCTCAAGATAAAATTAGAAAAACTAGCCGCTCAAATAAAGGAGAGTGAAGTACAACAACAACAAATGTCAGGCGCTCAAAAAATGGCTTTTGAGGCGATGACAACTAGTTCCGAATTAGGAGAGATTTTGCGATTTCATGAAGAATGCTATCGTGTTGAAAATCTCGATGCTCTAATGAATTCTCTGCTACAGGCAATAACAAAATTTTCACTCAAATCGAGCATCCTTGTATTTGGAGAGTCACCTTCCTTTTACCGAGACGATGGGCAATCTAAACCTTTAGAAGAAAAAACACTTCTCGCGTTTAAAGATCAAAAACGAATTTATGCTTGGAAAAATAGGACATTCTTCAATTACAAATACTTTTCAGTTCTCATCAGAGACATGCCTATTAATGATGAAGTTCGCCACGGTATATTAAACGACCAACTTTGTTTGCTCCTCAATGGAATTGACGCCAACATCCATTCCTTAATGATAGAAGAACGAAACAAGAAAAATGCGGCTACAATGACAATTGCAGCTGATACATTAGCTAATATGGTTATGGAAATAGAAAATGAGAACGTAAAATTGTCTCAAAAATTCGAATCTATCATCCTAAGCATGGAAGCGAATATTAGCTCTGATATAGTAAGTTTCAATTTACTAGAAGAGGAAGAAAAGACTTTATTGAATCATATTGTGACTGCCATTAAAGAATCGACAGAAATATTTGAAACGAGCATGCGAAAAGAAAAACAGTACAAAGATATTATGTCGCAGCTTCTCAAAGATCTTGTCTCATCCAAATAGAGATCAACTGCGAGCTAAATAATTTAGGACTTTGATATCTTTCTGTTAACGTATAGAGCTGGGTCTGTTGGACGACCTTTCTTAATAATTTCATAATGTACATGGGCGCCGGTTGACCGACCCGAGTTGCCCATCTTGGAAATGCTCTGTCCTTTCTTCACAACATCTCCTTTAGTGACTAAAGCTTCCGAATTATGCCCATATCGCGTTACAAAACCATCGCCATGATTAATTTCAACTAACAACCCATAACCTGAGCGTTTACCCACCCAAGAAACCACTCCTGCTGCGGTTGCTATAACGGGATCACCTTCTTTGCCGGCAAAGTCGATTCCAGCGTGCCACGCTGGTTTTCCAGTAAATGGATCGCTTCGCTCACCATAAAAAGAAGATAACCAACCTCGAGTCGTCGGCCGACCTGAAATATATCGTTCCACTCCCATGTGTTTATCCATGAGAAGAGATTCCAACACATTTAATTGCTGCTCTCTAGACTGAAGCGCTAAGTTAACACTTATAAAGGAAGAATTTATGTCGCTAATATTACTATTCGCTTGATTTGTCAGCTTTTCAGGTCCACCAACGGACGGTGTGGCACCAAAATTAAATTCGCTAGGATCGATTCCTGAAATACCAAGAATTCTTTCTCCAGCCGCGTCTAAGCGTCTAACATGAGCCTGTAACATGCCGAGTCTCGCAGCTAGTGCATTAATTTGTTGCTGCGATGCCTGTTTTGCTAATTCTATTTCCTGCCACTGCGATTTAATTTCAGAGTGCCACTGTTCAATAGTAGCCTGTTCTACCGTAGCGGATTTCCCTTTGTAGTTAGCATAATAGTAACCACTTACACCTGCCACAATCGGTAAAGCAATTAAAAACGTAGCAACCGTATATAAAAATCCATTACGTAATTTGACACTCCTCATTCCTTGAGGGGAGCGTTGTAATATAGTAATGCTCATAAAATTATTCTGTTAATCTCATTAAAATCAGTCGGTCATAGTTTTATTCGAACTGAGAGTTATTGTTTTGAAAGAGTGGTAGTATTCCACATCTAACATCTAGTTTAGCTTCTAATTACCATTATGCCTAAGAAAAGACCAAAAACCGTCAACAACCTAATCAATCAACCCGATGGTGACATTAAAGCCTTAATGGACCGCCTAGTTAAAATCCGTACTGTCGACGAATCAGTAAAATCTTTCTTAAGTCCTTCTGTCGCGGAGCATTGTCGAGTCGTCAATATTCGAAAAAGCACTTTAGTTCTTGCTGTCGACAGTCCCCTATGGGTAAATAAAATACGTTTTCAGCTAACTGAACTAATGTCCTATTTGCGAACAAACGGTTTTATTAGTCTCGGTAATATTGATTTAATTGTGCAGCCTAGAGAATAAATTCAATATTCTGAAAATCTAAGCTCGCTAATATACCGGCAGCAATCTTGTTTAAAATAGCAAAATGCCGAGCATTGCTCGGCATTTCAATTAGTATAGTCGACTAAACACTTGTTCTACCTAGCTTACATTGCCAAGCTTGGGTTCATAATATATGAAATCGGTGCTGCTTCATTATCTTCGAAAGTAACAACTTCCCAAGCAGACTCATCAGCCATCAAAGCTCTAAGTAATTGATTATTAAGGGCATGACCAGATTTTACGCCAGTAAAAGCACCGACAAGACTATTACCTAGAAGATAAAGATCACCAATTGCGTCAAGAATTTTATGTTTCACAAATTCATCTTCATATCGAAGTCCATCTTCGTTAAGTACACGGTACTCATCCAGAACAATGGCATTTTCCATACTACCACCTTGGACTAAATCTTTTGAGCGTAGGTATTCTATGTCGTTCATAAACCCGAAAGTCCGAGCGCGGCTAATTTCTTTAACGAACGAGGTCGCAGAAAAATCAACTTCAGAGTAATTTGCGCTAGCTTGAAACACAGGGTGGTCGAAATCAATACCGAAAGAAACTTTGAAACCATCGAAAGGTTCGAAGATGGCTTTCTTATCTCCGTCAGATACTTCAATACGTTTCTTGATACGAATAAATTTCTTTGCTTTTGTCTGTTGCTCAATACCAGCAGACTGTAATAGAAAAACAAAAGGACCAGCACTTCCGTCCATAATTGGAACTTCAGGTGCCGATACGTCAATAATAGCGTTATCAATTCCAAGCCCCGCCATAGCAGCTAACAAATGCTCAACCGTAGATACTCGTACATCACCGTTAACTAGACAAGTCGATAAAGTAGTATCCCCGACGTTCTCGGGTTTAGCGATAAGCTCTACAACGGGATCTAAATCAACTCTTCGAAAAATAATACCGGCATCAACAGGGGCTGGACGAAGGGTAAGATAAACTTTTTCACCGGTATGTAATCCGACACCTGTCGCACGAATCGCGGTTTTAAGAGTTCGTTGTTTGATCATGAAAAAATATCTCCAAAAATGAATTCTAAATTAGACTCAACATTCCTTTTTGGCCTAGCAGTTTTTGTATAAACAAACTTTTTAGTGGTTTTTCAGCCTGTTAGCAACTCATCGGATGAGTTGGTAGCTCAATTGTGGAATATTACCATACTCTGCTAAAACATAAAAACAAAATATTGTTCGTTTTTTGAACAAAAACACAAATATCGGGAGGTTATGGCACTACTCAACTTAATAGCGAACCATTATCTCAAAAGAGTCTCGATCTCTTACAACATCGATGTGTCGGATGCACAGTGTCATCATAAATTACGGCCGACAACAACTTTCCAATAGCAGTTCGACTACTAAATACTCTAATAATTCACACCCATCTCAAATTGAGAACTTCGGTTCATCATCGGTATGCTTTACAGAACTATATCGCTTGTAATACTTAAATTGGTCTATATCTTCGACCAATATGTACGCTGCTAGAACGGCTCAAGCCAGCCAACCTACTAGAAGGGAGGCATAGATTATGCTCGCTTGCTAGTAACCGTTCTCGCAGCTATTTTTCGCGTAGAAAACTAATCCGCTTGTTTTCTAAGAAACGCTGGAATATCGAGATAATCCATGTCGCTTCCTACGACCTGCTTAGGCTGAGTCGCTTGCTTTCGTAGTATCGTTGGACGTTGAAGCTTCTCGTAATCGTTTGAACCATCAGCTTTTTTTGTATTATCCACACTCATTTGAGCTACTGGTTGACTCGGTTGTCCAATACCTGTTGCGACAACTGTGACTCTGATTTCATCTTTAAGCTCAGGGTCAATCGCAGTTCCAATCACAACTGTTGCATCTTCAGCTGCGAAATCTTGCACAACGCTTCCTACTTCTGAGAATTCGTCGATACTCATGTCCTCGCCAGACGTAATATTAACCAGAATACCTTTCGCTCCCGATAAATCAACGTCTTCTAATAACGGGCTCGATACAGCTAGTTCGGCAGCTTTAACTGCTCTATCTTCACCAGTACCAACACCGTTACCCATCATTGACATGCCTTTTTCCGACATAACAGTCCTTACATCCGCAAAATCGACATTTATTAGACCTGGACAAGTCATTAATTCTGCGATTCCCTGCACTGCACCATGCAAAACGTCGTTTGCAGCTTTAAATGCTTCCGTTAATTTCTTGCCTTTCATGACGCTTAGTACCTTGTCATTTGGGACAATTATTAATGAATCTACATGTTGTCTGAGTTCATCAATTCCTGCTTCAGCAACTTGCATTCTCTTTTTCATTTCAAAGAAGAAGGGTTTAGTTACAACAGCAACCGTCAATACTCCCATTTCTTTGGCTACTTCTGCGATGACTGGTGCGGCCCCTGTTCCTGTTCCGCCCCCCATACCTGCTGTGATAAAAACCATATCAGTGTCAGCTAAGATTTCAGAGATTCTATCTCTATCTTCTAATGCCGCCTGACGACCAATATCTGGGTTTGCACCAGCACCTAAGCCTTTAGTTATTTCACCTCCAAGCTGAATGGAAGTACGTACAGAACTTCGATTCAATGCTTGTGCGTCAGTATTGGCGCAAATGAATTCCACTCCATCAACATTGGCTTTCAACATGTGCTCAACGGCGTTACCTCCACCGCCTCCTACACCAATTACTTTAATCACTGCGTTGTCACGCAAACTATCTACCAGCTCAAACATATTAGACATAATAAATCCCCTTCTAGGTTGCTAATATTTAATGTAAAAATAAATTAATAATTAATTCTGTATTTATTGCGCTATGCGCAATCTAAAAACCACTAAACAGTTTCTTCAGGCTTCCAAAAAAGCCGCCTAACGATAAGTTTTTTTCTTGGTGGGAACTGCTGTAAACATTTTGTTGTTGTCCGTATAGCAGTAAACCAACTCCAGTCGCGTGGATTGGATTTCTAACGACGTCAACCAATCCACTAATCCCATGGGGTAAACCCAACCGTACCGGCATGTGAAATACTTCTTCGGCCAGCTCAATTAGACCTTCCATTTTTGAAGAACCGCCAGTCAGCACGATGCCAGCGGGAATAATCTCTTCGAATCCACTACGCCGTAGTTCCGCTTGTATCAGCGTAAATAACTCTTCATAACGAGGCTCAACGACTTCTGCAAGTGTTTGGCGAGACATTCTTTTGGGTTCACGTTCGCCAACTCCTGGCACTTCTATTGTGTCTTCCAATGAAGTCAGCTGTCTCAGCGCGCACGCATATTTGATCTTAATATCTTCAGCGTGTTGCGTGGGAGTCCTAAGCGCCACGGCGATGTCGTTAGTAACTTGATCGCCAGCGATGGGTATAACGGCTGTGTGCCTAATCGCTCCCTCGGTAAATATGGCAATATCTGTTGTTCCCCCTCCAATATCGACAATACAAACTCCAAGTTCCTTTTCATCATCGGTCAACACTGAATAGCTCGAGGCTAATTGTTCCAGAATAATGTCATCAACTTCTAGTCCGCATCGTCGGATACACTTATTGATATTCTGATACGCACTATCTGCGCCGGTAACCATATGAACTTTGGCTTCCAATCGAACCCCAGACATACCGATTGGCTCTCGAATTCCTTCTTGATTATCAATAACAAATTCTTGCGGTAATATGTGTAAAATTCGTTGGTCGGCTGGTATCGCAACAGCCTTGGCCGCATCAATTACTCGCTCTACGTCACTTGAATTTACTTCGCTATCCCTTATAGCCACAATGCCGTGAGAATTGAGACTGCTGATATGACTTCCAGCAATTCCGGCAAATACAGAATGAATTTGACATCCTGCCATTAGCTCAGCTTCTTCTACTGCCCTTTGGATGGATTGCACCGTCGATTCAATATTAACCACGACCCCTTTTTTCAAACCGTTCGACGGGTGACTACCGATGCCAATGATGTCTGTTCTGCCGTCACCACTAATTTCACCAACGATCGCAACCACTTTAGAAGTTCCAATATCCAATCCAACAATGAGTTTTTTCTCTAGCGCTTTTGACATAATTTTTAACTCTTATTAGCTACCAATTTCAGATTGATTTAATTTCGGATGGAGCTCAACAGCAAATCCGTTTCGATATCGTAAGTCGATACTGCGCAATCTACTTTTGTTTTCAATAGCAACATAAACCTGCAATAATCGTTCGATCCGTTGCATTTGATTCTTACGACCGATTTTAATACGTAAATCGTTTTTAGTTAGTACCGTCCAACTATTGCTCTCATCTTGAATGACTTTGTCTACCGAAAATAAGTTCAAATCTAAAACCTGCGATACTGAAAGTAACTCTCGACTAATATCCGCAACCTCTTGCTTCTGCATTCCAGTTAAATTAGTTACTTCCAATTTCGTCAAGTTTTCGGCGGAACTACCAGCTGTTTTATGCACGATTTCACCACCAGCTAGAAGAAATGAATCGTTCATCACGGCCAAAGGCACCTCTTCAATAAGATTAACAATTAAAGTCTCAGGCCATTGTTTTCTAATTTCAACCTGTTCCACCCAGGGGTTTTGCTTTATTTTTAGTCTTACTGCAGGCAGGTCAATAGACAACATTCCCGAATC
The DNA here is from genome assembly GCA_019090895.1 of Kangiellaceae bacterium. Taxonomy (GTDB): domain Bacteria; phylum Pseudomonadota; class Gammaproteobacteria; order Enterobacterales; family Kangiellaceae. Next base: position 14,738 of record JAHRVB010000199.1, on the reverse strand, counting down.
AGTAATTTCTTTAAGCTGTTTTATCATTAGCGATTTATCGATGTGTTTAGTCGCACCATGAAACTCAATTTTTTCAATCGGTAATACACTGCCATTTATTTTGCTTACCTGGCTTATCAGAATAAAAACAAAGCAAATAACAAAAAAAACACTTCCGATTTTGATACTTTTTTTGCTCACAGTACCGATCGACCAATCGATTCTCCGGCTATTCCTTTTTTGCTTGTTCTTAACTGCCATATTCCTAGCCATGAATCCTCCCGTCGAATAACGGAGAAGGTATCTTGCTGGTCGATAGTATTTCAACCACTAGATCTTCAAAACTGATACCAGCAGCATTAGCCGATTTGGGCACCAAGGAAGTTTCTGTCATCCCTGGCACTGTATTTGCCTCGAGTAACATAAATTCACTACTCTTTTCATCCTGGATAAAATCGACTCTACCCCAACCACTGCACCCGATTGCATTAAATGCATTTAATGCCGCAGTACGAACTTGATTTTCTAACTCCTGAGACAAGCCACTGGGACAAAAATACTCCGTCGTTTTTGCTTTATATTTTGCGTCATAATCATAAAAATCATTCGGTGTGACCATGCTAATACTTGGCAGTGCCTTTCCGTTTAAAATGGTGACTGTATACTCACGCCCAGCTATAAATTTCTCGACTAATACATCATCGTATTTCTGAGCTAATTTGACCGCATTCACTAATTCTGATGCACTACTTACTTTCGACATTCCAACACTTGAGCCTTCTCTAATAGGTTTCACGAATAGCGTTGTCCCCAATGACTCAATCACTTTTTTGGCGCGCTCTATATCAAATTCATCACTCTTAATTACTTGTTCAAAGGCGGCTGTAGCAAAATTTAATTGTCGCCAAATTCGTTTGCAATGTAATTTATTCATAGCCAAAGCGGAACTTGCAGTGTCACTACCTGTAAAAGGTATTCCCAGCAGTTTTAAAAACCCTTGAACGACACCATCTTCTCCATCTCTACCGTGTAATGCGATAAAGGCTGTGTCTATCTCGTTAAGCTTGATTTGTTCGTAAAGTGAAGATTGGGTATCTATTTTCACAACATCAAAATTCCTTTTTTTCAGAGCACGATAAATTGTTTCTCCCGATAACAAGGAAATATCTCGCTCAGCACTCGTCCCTCCCAAAAGGACTCCCACTTTGCCGTACTGCTCGATAGTTAATTGTTGTTTCATTAATTTCATAATGCTATTTAATAAACTTCATCTTTTCAGTAGCCCACTGAGCCGCGAGTCCACCAACATTCCCTGCGCCTTGAGTAACGATAATATCGCCATCAACAACGGTATTCGAAAGCGCTAGTTTAATATCATTCGTATCTTCAACGAAAATCGGGTCCAGAGCACCGTGTTGACGAATAGTTCGGCATATTGAACGACTATCAGCACCCACAATCGGCGCTTCTCCTGCTGCATACACTTGCATAATGATTAATACGTCAACTGTCGAAAGAACTCGCGCAAAATCTTCGTAAAGATCACGCGTTCTAGAATATCGATGGGGCTGAAAAACCATGACCAATCTTTTTTCCGCCCACCCTGCACGCACCGCATCGACTGTTGCTTGAATTTCCGTTGGATGATGACCGTAGTCATCAACAAGTTCTACGGTTCCTTTATTTGTGTCAAAAGCACCATAACTTTGAAAACGACGTCCAATTCCAGAAAATGTTCTTAATGCATCAGAAATAGCTATCGCTTTGACACCATCTTCATTTGCAACTACAAAAGCAGCGAGCGAATTCAAAACATTATGTTTACCAGGCATATTTAGCGAGATATCAACTAATCCTGGTTTGCCTTTACGTTTAATTTTAAATTTACTGACTACTCCCTTTTGTTCAACCTCAATCGCTTGATAATCGACACCGTCACTAAAACCATAAGTTACATAAGGCCGCATAAGCGAAGGAATAATTTCCTGAATTGCGCTGTCATCTCCGCACAATACCGCTAACCCGTAAAAAGGAAGGTTATGTATAAACTCTACAAATGTTTTCTTCAAAACTTCGAAATCGCCACCATAGGTATCCATATGGTCCATGTCGATATTAGTCACAACTGATACCATCGGTTGTAGGTGTAAAAAAGAAGCGTCACTTTCATCAGCTTCGGCAATAAAATATCGACTCTTTCCAAGCTTTGCATTGGCACCTAGACGATTTAGTAAACCACCAATGACGTAAGTTGGGTCTAATCCAGCTTCAGCGAATACAGTCGCTAACAAACTAGTCGTCGTTGTTTTCCCATGAGTGCCTGCGACTGCGACGCCGTGCCTGAACCTCATTAGCTCAGCCAACATCTCTGCTCGTGGTACAACCGGTATTCGTCTCGCTCTAGCCGCTTCGACTTCGACATTATCTTCGGAGATAGCGGTACTAGCCACAACAACATCAACACCAAGAATATTGTTGGCAGTGTGTTGATGAAAAATTTGCGCCCCCAATTCTCGTAACCTTTTAGTATTAGCACTATCAACAGGATCAGAACCGGTAATTTGGTATCCTTGATTCAACAGAACTTCAGCAATACCACACATCCCCGCACCACCAATACCAATAAAATGTATTCTGCGAATTCGACGCATCTCGGGAATGTTTGAGTCATAATCATTCATCAGAGTTTTCTTTTTCGAACTCATGCCACCTCCTTAAAGAAGCTATTACATGCATCACTCATTTTTTGCGCGGCATCCATATAGGCAATTTTTTTAGCATTAATTGCCATCTGTTTAATCTTAGGGCGATCATTCAACAGTGTTTTTATACTCAATAAAGTTGATTCTTTTGATAATTCTGATTGGTCTATTAGTAACGCTGCATCATTCTTTACTAACCAACGGGCATTCATGGTCTGATGATCATCGACAGCAAATGGAAACGGAACAAATATGGCTGCAATTCCAACGGCTGCAATCTCTGATACTGTTAAAGCCCCTGCTCGACAGATTACGACATCCGCCCATGAGTAGACCTTTGCCATATCATCGATAAAAGCCTTAACTTTTACTTTTTCAAAAGAAGAACTAAAATCATCCGAGTATCGACGATTAGTCTCTTCCAAGCCTCTCTCTCCACACTGGTGAATAACTTCTATTAAGCCATTTTTTGCAACTTCCGATAGAATCCACGGCATTTGAATATTCAAAGCTTGCGCGCCTCGACTACCACCGATTATCAATACATTTAGGACCGTGTCCTTTTTGTCAGCATTATTTGTTTTCAAGTTTCTAATTTCATTTCTTATAGGATTACCTATTGTTTGTATATCACCTTTTCCGACAAACGTATTCGGAAACGCTTGGTAAACTCGATGTGCTAATTTGGACAATAACTTGTTTGTTAATCCTGGCACTGCATTTTGCTCATGAATGATCAGTTTCTTTCTCATTAAAAAAGAGGCTAACCCTCCAGGTCCTGAAGCAAAACCACCGAAGCCGATCACTACAGAAGGTGATATTTTTCGTATCACTTGCATCCCTTGCCAAACAGAAAAAATCAGTGAAAAAGGAGCTTTGAGCCAGCCCAACAAACCGTTTCCCCGCAGCCCAGCAACCGAAATCAAACTAATAGGGATCGCCTTCTTTGAAACTAAATCTTGTTCCATTCCACCTTTAGAACCCAACCAATGAACCGACCAGCCTTCACTTATTAGCGTTTCGGCTACTGCGATACCAGGGAATATATGCCCTCCTGTTCCACCAGCCATTATCAGAGCAATCTTATTCTCATTTTGTGTATGATTATTCATTACTCGCACCTTTCGGCTTTAATTCTGAGTCAGCGACAGACAAAAGTTTTTCTTCTACCAGCCTGTTTTCAAAATCCACTCGTAATAGAATTGCGATCGCTATTCCACATATTAAGAAACTATTATTACCATAACTCACGAACGGCAATGTGAGTCCTTTAGTGGGTAAAGCTCCACTTGTAACACCTATATTTATCAACGCTTGAAAGGTCAACCAAAAACCAATTCCATATGCCAAATAAGCGGAATATGCTCGCTGTTGTAGCAAGGCTACACGGCCGATTTTCATTGCGCGGGCAAACATAACGAAAAACAAAATAATAACTGCGAACACACCGATCAACCCTAATTCTTCTGCCAATACAGCAAATACAAAATCAGTATGAGCTTCCGGCAAGTAAGATAATTTCTGCAAACTATTACCTAGCCCTTGTCCAAAAATTCCTCCTCTACCAAAAGCTATAAGCGATTGAGTTAATTGATATCCAGCGCCAAATGGGTCAGCCCAGGGATCTAAGAATGTTAATAATCGTTGCAATCGGTATGTTTCATTCAAAGCGATCGCACTTAAAGTTCCCCCTACGACCAACGACAACCCCATAAACTGCCATAGTTTTGCTCCCCCCAGAAACAGCATTGCCATTGTAGTAGTGAGGATAACAACGGTTGACCCAAAGTCAGGTTCTAAAAGCAGTAATCCGGAAATCAGTGCAATGATAAACAGTGGCTTCAAAAAACCCATAAATTGGGTTTGTAATTGATCCGTTCTCCTGACTAAATAGCCAGCGATATAAACAACTACAAATAGTTTAACTAACTCCGAGACTTGCAAAGTAAAGGGACCTAACGCTATCCAACGCCTACTACCATTAATGGTTCGTCCCGCAAATAAAACGACAACCAATAAAATAATTCCACCGACTAATAAATAAGGTCCAAATTTTTGCCATTTAGTGATCGGTTGGGTTAATACAACCCCCATTGAAAATAATGTTATCGTCATAAATACCAGATGTTTTGCCACGAAATTATACGACTCCCCGTCGTAAGTCATTTCCGAATGGTGCAATGAGCTGGAGGTAATCATTATTAGCCCCATAGCCATTAACACGATGACTACTCCCACTAATGTTCTGTCATACAAGACAATATTTTGATCGAGGTGCTTCATGCGCATTCCTCGATCGCAGAAACAAATGCTTTACCGCGTTCCTGAAAATTTGTAAACATATCTAAACTTGCGCAGGCCGGAGATAACAAAATGGTATCGCCAGATTTCATTAAGAAACCAATTTTTTTGACTGCCTGTGATAGAGTCTCAACATAATATTTCGGAATAGAAGGTGCGACTGCACCAATTTTATTTGCATCTTGACCAAAGAGAATCATGAAATCAACTTTGGACTCCAAATAAGGTTTCAGTTCAGATAAATCAGCATTTTTCGAATCACCGCCTGCGATTAAGAAAACTCTTCCACTCTTAGAGTCAAGACTTTGTAAAGCGGCAATCGTTGCGCCTACATTCGTCGCTTTAGAATCGTTTATCCATTGGCAATCGCGTTTCGTTGAAACCAATTGAAATCGGTGTTCAAGCCCTCTATAGTTTCTTAACTCTTCGATAACCGCTTCATCAATGCTAATATTGAGTCGATCTAGAATGCTTAAGCTCACCAACGCATTCATCCAGTTATGTGTCCCTGTTACAAGCAACTCAGATGTTGAAACTATATTTCGACCATTGACGACCAATTGATAACCTTGTTCACATGCAGCCAAGTGGCTTTGACTGACACATTGCTGTTCACTACTTAGCACTTTTCCCTCAGTTCCAGAACTTGGAGAAATTCCAATATCGAAACAATTATGCGCAGAAAGACTAAAGCATAAATCCTTTTCGGTCGTATTATTGGGGACAGTTAATTTGTCGTCGGCATTAAATATTCTGACGCTAGCGCGGTTAAATATTTGTTTTTTCGATAACGCATAGTCATTAAAACTCTCATACCTGTCCATATGGTCTTCGCTTATATTAAGTAAGACCGCCACGTCCGCACACAAAGAATCGGTTGAATCTAATTGAAAACTAGAAAGTTCTAATACATATATTTCAGCACTATCTTGTGGAAGAAAATCAAGAACAGGTAACCCGATATTCCCCCCCTTTTGGACAGATTTATTTGCAGAGCGAATTAAGCGCTCTGTAAGGTCGGTAACCGTACTTTTTCCATTTGAGCCCGTTATCGCGACAATTTGTCTTCTGCATTGACGCGCAAAAATATCTATATCTCCAACAATTTCCATCTTTCTCTTTTTGGCTTCGACGACTAACTCTGATCTTGGATCAATTCCTGGGCTAAGGACCATTATTTCAAAGTTGTCTAATATCGAACGTTTGATATTACCGAAAGTAGAACCAGCACAGTGAGAAAGCTGATTCACTTTATCGAAACCAGGTGGTCGTTCACGGGTATCAATCAGATAATAACTTCGACCAATTCTGTCAAAATAACGCGCACAAGAAAGTCCGGACTGTCCTAATCCGAATATCACGTAGCTTGTCATTTTTGATGAAAGGTTATTCATTTTATTAATTTGTTTTTTATCTTATCTTCAATGTGGCCAAACCGACCAATACCAAAATAACTGAAATAATCCAAAAGCGAACGATCACCCTTGGTTCAGGCCATCCCTTCAATTCATAATGATGATGCAATGGCGCCATATTAAATATTCTTCTGCCCGTCAGCTTAAACGATGCGACCTGTAAAATAACTGAAACCGTTTCGATTACAAACACACCTCCCATAATAAAGAGTACAAATTCTTGTCGTACTATGACTGCGACCGTACCAAGGGCTGCTCCTAGTCCTAACGCACCAACATCCCCCATAAAAACTTGTGCTGGATAAGTATTAAACCAAAGAAAACCCAATCCGGCTCCCGCAATCGCACCGCAAAAAATAATCAACTCCCCCGTACCAGGAACATAGGGAATCGATAAATATTCTGAGAAATTTATGTTTCCTGTGACGTAAGCAAATACACCTAACGCGCTCGCCACTAAGACTGTTGGCAAAATAGCGAGTCCATCGAGTCCATCGGTTAGATTAACCGCATTACTAGTTCCGACAATTACAAAGTAAGTAAAAAGTATGTACCAGAGCCCCATATTGATCGCAACATTCTTGAAGAATGGAAAAAACAAAGTCGTTTCAACGCTGTTCTCAGCACTGTAGAAAAGATAACTAGCAACCGCTATTCCAATAACAGACTGCCAAAAGTATTTCCATCTTGATGCAAGTCCTTTCGGGTCTTTGTAAATTAATTTTCGGTAATCATCAACCCACCCAACGAGCCCGAATGCAAGAGTTGTGAGTAAAACAGCCCAAATAAATCTACTTTCTAGGTCACCCCAGAGTAAAGTGGCAATCGTAATCGCTGCAAGAATAAGGGCACCGCCCATTGTTGGTGTTCCCGCCTTACTTAAGTGACTTTTCGGCCCATCATCTCTAATCGTTTGCCCAATTTGCTTAACACTAAGTTTCCTAATCATATAGGGACCAAGCAACAACGAAATCAAAAAGGCTGTAATAACACCAAGTATTCCCCGAATAGTTAAATACTGGAATAGATTAAATCCAGAATGAAATTGCTCTAAATAATCTGCTAACCATAACAACATACTATTGACCCTCTTGACGAGAAGCGATACCACGAAGCTCTTGAGGTTCGTTTGAAGTAGCTGAGATTTCACTGGAATCAATAAGCGCACTTACCACTATTTCCATTTGCGCGCTACGAGATCCCTTGACTAAAATCGCTGCTCCTTTATTTGCTTCTTGATCTTGTTTTAGTTTTTTTATCAGGCTTAATTGATCTGAAAAGTGAAACTCCTTGTTATTTCCATCCAAAATATCTGAATCGTTTGAGAACGAACGTTGTGTAAATTCAGTCAACGCACCACAGGTATATAACCTATCAATTCCGCATGCTTTTGCGTGAAGACCGACTTGCTCATGATATTTTCGGGCGTGCTGTCCTAACTCTCCCATATCTCCGAGAATCAGAATTTTAGGAGCTTTATATTGTGCAAGTAAGTTTATAGCGGCGATCACGGAAGAAACGTTCGCATTGTAAGTATCATCAATAACCACGGTTGCATTGTCTAAGTGATTCATGACTAAACGGCCAGAAACAATTGGCGACTTTGATAGCCCTTTTTCTATATCTTTTAATGATACGCCTATAGCGATACAACAGGTGGCCGCAGCGAGTGCATTCGATACATTGTGTTCGCCAATAAGCGGTAAATGAATAACTTGCTGTTGCTCGTTGTAGTTAATTGTAAAGGAGTACTTTTGTTCTTCTCGACTAATAATATTCGTCGCATATACATCAGCTGTATTCTTGACCGAAAATGACAAACTTTCAGTAGTAATTTGCTGTAGAAAAAAATCGTAAAAAGAGTCATCTGCATTAACTACGGCTATTCCATCTTCAGTTAAGGAAGCATAGATTTCAGCTTTCGCGCGCGCAACACCATTGATATCTCCAAACCCTTGGAGGTGAGCTTCAGACACATTATTTACAAGTGCTACTTTTGGCTCTGTTATGTGAGACGTAAATGCTATTTCACCTTGATGATTAGCTCCCAACTCGAGAACGGCATACTCGATTGTTGAGTCAATTTCCAATATTGATAATGGTACACCTATGTCATTATTCAGATTTCCTCGTGTTGCGTAGGAGCGACCAATATTTGAAAGTATCGCAGCTATCATTTCCTTAACGGTTGTTTTGCCACTACTTCCAGTCACTGCAATAAATTCAGCCTTACTTCTCTGACGATTGAGATGCGCTATTCGAGCTAGTGCTAATCGAGTATTTTCCACTACAATTTGTGGCACTGTGATATCGCATTCTCTATCGACAACTACTGCAGAGACAGTTCCGGAAATATCACTGATGTAATCATTACCATCAAAATTTGGTCCTCGTAGAGCAACAAATAAACTCGCTCCTTCTTCAATATCATTTGAATGTCGACGAGTGTCAGTAAAAACGACATCAACAAGTCTATCTTCACCGATAAGTCGACCGGATATTTGATTCGTTAGATCGATAAGTGAACAAGCTATCATTAAAGAAATTCCCCTAACAATCCTTCACAAACTTCCATATCGCTATGATGATGCTTAACTTTACCAATCAATTGATAATCTTCATGACCTTTTCCGGCAATTAGTACGGCGTCGTTAGGTTGTGCGCGCTGAATTGCGTCTTTGATTGCATCCGTTCTACTTGAAATATATTTAACTTTGTCTGGTTTTTTGAAACCTACAAAAATATCGGATCTTATTTGTTCTTCAGATTCTAATCTTGGATTATCTTGGGTGACAATTATTCTATTGGCAAGTTTTTCTGCGACTCTAGCCATCAACGGTCTCTTACCAACATCTCGATCACCACCACAACCAAACACACACCATACAAGACCTACGCAATGCTCTCGAATTGCAATAAGCGCTTTTTCCAAAGCATCTGGCGTGTGTGCATAATCAACAATGGCTGTTGGAGTTTTACTATTACCGATAGTTTGCATACGACCTTCTGCTGGCATAACTCTCTTTAGCGCCTCCAAAACTGGAGCAACTTCCTTCAGAATAGCCCCAAGAGTAGTGACGACCAGTAACAAATTGGATAGATTAAACTGCCCTATTAAAGGTGAATCAAGTTTCCCACTTCCCCAAGGAGTATAAATGTTAGCGTGAATTCCTCTCAGCGAGTAGCTGATATCTTCCGCCCAAACCCATCTTTCTAGATTGGCACCAGATGGAGGTTGTTTTGTCGTTACCAACCATTTCGTAGCCGTGATGCTCTCTTCTTTAGCTAAGGTTCTTACAAATTTATCGTCCATATTTATAACGGCATTTTTCAAACCTTTTTGCATAAACAGCTTCTTTTTCGCGGCGCCATAACTCTCCATATTGCCGTGATAATCGAGGTGGTCCCGCGTCAAATTTGTAAAAATGGCTGTATTCAGTCGAACCGCAGCAGCCCTGTTTTGATCAAGACCATGAGACGATATCTCCATCGAAGAAAATTGCGCACCGCTAAGCAATGCTTCATGTAGCACCGCTTGTAATGTAATCGCATCAGCTGTTGTATTCGTCGATTCTTTCAAATTACCACAACAACCAACACCTAACGTTCCCATTAGATAACATTCAAAGTGGAGCTTTTGTAATATCTTAGCGATTAAATAGCTACAACTAGTTTTCCCATTGGTTCCCGTCACTGCAATGTTTTTTAGTTCTTCTGACGGATGACCAAAATAATTTGCAGCTATTTCACTTAAGTTATCTCTTAAATTGGCAATCCAAATTATTTTTTCACACGCCAAACTATCAAACATCTGTTTAAACTCAGTGTTGTTATTTTCTTCTGCAAATATTAACGACGCTCCTTGTTTGAGAGCTATAGGAATATAGACTCGGCCATCAGTTTGGAAACCTTCCACAGCAACAAAAGTATCTTCCGATTGAACCATTCGACTATCTAAACGAAGTGGCCCAACCGGAAAGCATTCTCGGTTAGGCTCTACCTGCGCACTGGATATGTTTTCAAGAACGATCTTTAATGTCGGTGACTTAACCATTGTTGGCTTTCTCGACTTCGGATTGGCTTTTGTTTTTGGCCGTTAATCTATATTGTGTTTCCATATTTTGATCAGGTTTTACATTAAGTAACCTCAGCGAGTCACTGGCAACTTTTGCGAAAACAGGCGCTGCAACTTGCCCTCCGTAATAATCTTCGCTACCTGGCTCGTCGACAAATACCACCATCGCAATCTTAGGATTACTGACTGGCGCAATTCCAGCGAAAAATACAGTGTATTCGTCACCATATCCACCCCCTTTTGCTTTACGAGCTGTACCAGTCTTTCCTGCGATACGATATCCTTTAACACTTGCTTTTTGTCCTGTACCACCTTCATTGACAACGGTCTCCATCATCGACACAACTTGACTTGTCGCTTTTTGACTAAGGACCCTTTCGCCTATCGATGGTTGCTCTAGTTTTACCAAAGACAACGGCCTTTTTATTCCATGTGCACCAAGCACCGCATATGCTTGCGCAAGCTGTACAGGCGTCACTGTAAATCCGTATCCATAAGAAAGAGTAGCTTTTTCTATTTTGCTCCAGTTGGGCCTAATATTGAATTTTCCTGAACTTTCTCCTGGAAATCCACTTGCGGTATCAACCCCAAATCCGACCTTATAAAAAGCCTTTAGAAAATCTCTGTCATCCATCATCATCGCGAGTTTAGTAACACCAACATTGCTTGATTTTTGAAGGATTCCACCGATATCTAAAACGCCATGATTTGTTCCGTCAGGGATAACTTTGTAACCAACCTTAATTCTACCCGGAGATGTATCGATCTTTGTAAAGGCATTAACAACACCAGATTCAAGCGCACTAGTGACGGTAAAAGGTTTCGCGGTAGAACCAGGTTCAAAACTGTCGGTGAACGCTCGATTTCGGGTCAGTTCAGGAAGACGCAGGTCAAAACGATTGGGGTTATAAGACGGCTGACTGACAAGCGCCAACACTTCACTTGTTTCAATATCAATCATTACCAATGCACCGGCTTTAGCTTTATGTTTAAGTACTGCAGTTTTAAGGGCTTTGTATGCGATTGCCTGAATACGCGAATCAATACTCAGTTGCAGCTCCATACCTGTTTTTGCTTCTGAGATCACATCCCTTTTTTCGATGACCTGACCACGTCTGTCCAATAAAACTTTCTCAGCTCCCTGTTGGCCGGTTAGCCAATTGTTATAGGACTTTTCCAAGCCTTCCTGCCCTTGATCCTCTACATTGGTAAATCCGATCAAATGTGCAGTAATTTCTGCAGACGGATAATACCGCCTAGATTCGTTTACTAATTTAACGCCCTTAAGGTCTAATTTTGCGATTAAACTCGCTTTTTGCGGATCAAGGTGTCGCCCTAGTCGCGCAATCGTTCTTTTCTTACGTTTGCTAAACCACCGTCTAAGTTCAACTGGTGACTTTTCAACAATTGCTGCTAATCGGTTCCACTCATCTTGATCTAAAAGTGGATATTTCTTACGCACCGTTGGAAAGTCTATCCAAACTGATTTAAGTGGAACACTGCTAGCGAGCTCAACTCCGTTTCGATCAATAATATTGCCACGATAAGTAGTAATTCCTTTAGTTCTTATACTCCTTGAATCAGCCTGATGATTAAGCGCCTCTGATTCATCAATTTGTAAATAAACAGCTCTCCCCATTAAACCGATGAACCCTAAGGACAATACGCCGCATAACAGAAAGAATCTGATGCTGCATAATGGCACTTGATTAGGTTTACGGTTCTTTTTCATTAAGTTACTTTCCCATTACTTAAAGGGTTATTATGCGTTCGTTTTCGGTATTAATTTCTGTCATATCAAGTTGCTTCTTCGCCAGACTCGATATCCTATTTGCTTCAGTTAAACTAGTTATCTCCAAACGGAGGGTTTGCATTTCAATTTCATATTGCTGTCTTTGCTCTCGCAGTGCTTCCGATTTCGCTAACGCAACTCTAGCTTCATGACTTGTTATAGCTTGGAACATCGCTGATGTAACCACACAGATAAATAACAACGACAACAACCAGTTTGTTACCAATACATCTTTAATAAGACTCTTTAAAAGTGACGGTGTCGCGCTTTTAAGCTGAAGCTTTTTCTGATATTTTTTATCTGTTTTGTTCATCTCTTCAAAACTTCTCAGCAATCCTTAATATTGCACTTCTCGAACGAGGATTCGCGACAACTTCTTCTTTCGATGCTTTGATCGCCTTGCCAATTTTTTTAAATTTGATGTCCATATCTGTCGCTAACACCGGTATTTCTTTTGGTAGCTGAATACCTTGGGACTCGGATTTAATAAACCGTTTAACGATGCGGTCTTCTAGTGAATGAAAACTAATAACCGACATCCGTCCACCACTTGCTAATAAATGATACATGTCCTGCAAAGTCGCTCTTATTTCACCGAGCTCGTCATTAATAAAAATCCGTATTGCTTGAAAGGTTCGAGTCGCTGGATGTTTAAATTTATCCTTAACTGGACACGCTTTATCAATAATATTGGCTAATTCTAAAGTCCCTGTAATTTGTTTTTCAGATCGATAAGCCTCAATGCCTCTTGCTATTCTTAGCGAGAACTTTTCTTCTCCGTATTCTTTAAATACTTTTTTCATATCTTCTACTGCTGCACTATTGATCCAGTCTTGTGCAGATATTCCTTTACTCGTATCCATACGCATGTCGAGCGGGCCATCTTTAGAGAAACTAAACCCTCTTTCCGCTTGGTCGAGCTGTGGGGAAGAAACACCAAGGTCTAATAAAATTCCATCTATCTTATTTAGCAGGCCTTGCTGTTCTAAAAGAGACTTAATGTTGGCAAAATTCTGGTGGAAGAAGCTGAATCTTGAATCTTTCTCAAACTCTTTCGCCGTTTGTACCGCTTGCAAATCTCTATCGATTCCGATCAAGCGTCCGTTTACACCAAGCTTTTCTAAAATTAAACGACTATGTCCACCACGGCCGAAAGTTCCATCCAAATAGATTCCGTCTGGTTTAATATTTAACCCGTCGACCGCCTCATTAAGTAAAACGGTAATATGTGATTGTTTCGGTTTCATATTTTGGTATCAATAGTACAAATCAGGTAAGTCATCGCTATCTAGCTCTTCGCTAGACATAACTGCCATATCTTCTTCAACAAGATTATGCCAGTTGCTTTCATCCCAAAGTTGAAATGTCTTTCCTTGGCCGATTAACATTACATCTTTCTTTAGTGTTGCCCGTTCACGTAATACGCTAGGAATCAACAATCGACCACTTCCGTCCATATCGACTTCTGTAGCATGGGATAACATTATTCTTTTTAACCGTCTGTGGAGGGGTTTCGAATTAGAGAGGGATTGGAGATCTGCTTCAGTACTTTCCCAGTGGTCTAGGGTAAAAATCAATAAGCAGTTATCATAGGGATCGCAAGTGATTATTAGGTGAGATTCAGCAGATTCAGTAATACCGGGACGATACTTAGCTGGGACAGCAATACGCCCTTTTGAATCCAAATTAATTGAGTTTGCTCCTCGAAACACTTTTTAATCCTGTGATAGGGTCTAGAACCCTATTTGACGCTTAATGATCAGTTAAACGTTATTTTGCTATATTTGTATTGATTATTTAACTTACAACACAAAACGACACAATATGACACTTTTCTCCACTACCGTGCACTATAGGTATTGTGGCTGCATGTTGTCAAGTAAAAGCCGCGGTAAAAACAGTGGAATATTGCTTATAGGACAAGGACTTAGAAGTCTTTTCGATAATCTAGAATGGTTTAACATAGTAATTAGAAATAAATTCATACGGTTAACTTACAAACTTAAAGTAATACATTAAGTTTGTAAATATTCGACCAAAATCTCATAATTTGCTTCTTTTGCGTAATGGCTCACAGACGACTCTTAATCCAACACATTTAGTAATCTGAGAAGTTTTGAAAGGAAATTAATATGAATTAAATAATCTGGCGATTGAGAGAAAGTGAGGGTCAACCTATAAGCCGGATCCTGTCGTGAACAGTCATTCATCTAGGCCAAGAATCGCTTCTTGGCTCAAGCAGCCTACCCGGTTCCAGCGCGAGCCACGCCTTAAAAGTCGATAAATCGACTTAGTAGGAACCCTATTTGGCCTTGCTTTGAGTGGGGTTTACCTTGCCATTGATGTTACCACCAATGCGGTGCGCTCTTACCGCACCATTTCACCCTTACCGATTAATGAAAACACTAAAAGGCGGTTTTCTTTCTGCTGCACTTGCCGTCAGTTTACACTGCCCAGGCGTTACCTGGCACTCT
>JAHRVB010000198.1 GCA_019090895.1 Kangiellaceae bacterium | reverse complement strand
AGTTGCTAGGGAGAGAAAAGGGATAGGAAAAACAGGTGCTAAGAGCTGGGAGATAGGGGATAGGAAAAGACAGTTACTAGTTGCTAGTTGCGAGTGAGAGAAAAGGGATGGGATAAACAGGAGCTGGGAGATAGGAGATAGGAAAGGACAGTTGTTTACTTACAGCACTCACTTCGTTCTTGGGGCATTCTAAGTTTCTAGTGAAAGATAAAAATACAATTTAAATTTTGATAGGAGAGACCATGGAAATTTTAGGTATTCGGTTTTGTTCAGTGACGGATGACGCGAAAGCGGAGTTGGATTTTTTTGAAAATAAATTGGGATTGACTAACGATTTTACTGAGAATGAAGGGTTTGTTGGTGGCATTTATTCCACTGAGGATAAATCGTCTTGGTTGGAGTGTTGGCAGTCAGCAGAACAAATGCCGAAAGGTATTATGCTGCAGTTAATAGTTGCTGACGCTGATGCTTTCGCTGAAAATGCTAAATCCAATGGATTACAACCTCATGGGCCAGTTGATGCGCACGGTGAAAGGATATATTATTTAAAGTCTCCCTCGGGCATGAATATGAGTTTTCAATCCAAATTAAACAATTAATTAAAACGACTAGTGTGAACAATTGAAACATAAAAAACTATTATTAGTTAGAGATTTTTTCTTAGCGGCGCTAGCTACATTTATACTGGCGAGTATTAGCCATTCACAATTTGTGCTTTACGAGCTTTCTAAGCTCGGCGTTGTGATAGATTTTGCAGTTCGAACGCGTGCTTCTTTTGAGGATGTCTTAGGACTTCTCCCTGCATTTTTACCGGTCATTGCAGTTGGTTTGCTTTGCGGTTTTAGCCTAGTTTTTTTAATAAAAAAGTTCTTCAAAATGGACTCGGTGTTTTTATATCCGTTGGCTGGTGGCGCTAGTTTACTCGCGATTCATTGGTTAATGTATCCTATTTTAGAAATTACTTTAGTGGCTGGCGCTCGAAGTATTACAGGCATACTCATGCAAGTGCTAGCGGGTGTCGTCGGTGGTTGGTTATTTTATTTCATAAGAAAAAACAGTCTTGTAGAAAGTCTAGCCGGTAGATAACGGAAATGAGGCCAACAATGAAAATCAATCATCAGTTAACATTTTTAATGAAAATAACTAAAAATGCCATCTATCGATTAGTATCCAAATTAGAACCAAAGGCAAGAACGAAAGCTGCCGTCTTTTTTATCGCCGCTCAATTTATTGTCCATCAAGCCATCGCCGATGAATTGAAGGAAAGTGCTTTTTCAAATTACAAAGTCTCTGAAATTAGCACAGGTCTTGTTTCCCCCTGGGCTATCGCACAAATCGGTGAAAACGAATTTTTGGTCACAGAAAAATCAGGACAGCTTCGACGAATAAAGCACGGAATTATTTCCGCTCCTGTTAATAATGTCCCTATGGTTTTCGACCGCAGTCAAGGTGGTTTAATGGATCTGGTGCTGCACCCAAATTATCAGCAAAACCAGTGGTTGTATTTGACCTATGCCGTAGGCTATCGAAAGAAAAACGCACTGCGCCTAATGCGTGCCAAACTAGTTGGGGAAACCTTGGTTGAGCAGCAAGTATTGTTCACTGTTTCTCCATGGAAAGATACGCCAGTACATTACGGTGCTCGACTAACATTTCTAAGTGATCATAGTTTATTGCTAACCAGTGGCGATGGATTCGATTATCGAGAAAGTGCTCAGAAAAAGGATAGTTTGCTTGGAAAAGTCATCCGTTTGAATGATGATGGCAGTATTCCCAAAGATAATCCGTTTGTCGCACAAGATGGAACTAAGCCAGAAATCTGGTCATTAGGACACCGAAATGCGCAAGGAATTGCATACGATCACAAACGGGATCTTGTCTTTGCCAATGAGCATGGTCCAAAAGGTGGCGATGAGATCAACCAGATTGAAAAAGCTTATAATTACGGTTGGCCCATCATCACTCAAGGTGTTGATTATTCGGGCGCTTTGATCACGCCATTCAAGTCCTACCAAGGTATGCAGCAACCGTTAGTTGATTGGACTCCATCCATAGCCCCTTCATCATTGGTTGTTTATTACGGTGACATGTTTCCTGAGTTGAACGGAGACCTTTTATCGACCACATTAAAAAGCAGAGAGCTTCGGCGGGTAAAACTAGACAATAAAAACGTTCGCTTTCAACAATCTTTGTTGACCGAAGTTGATGCTAGGTTAAGAGATATTATGATCGACTCAAAAGGTGCGCTTATTTTATTAACGGATGATGGTCGTGTGATTCGGGTTGCTCGATAGGGTGAAAGGAGCTAGGAAAAGATAGTTTCTAGTTGCGAGTTGCGAGTTTAAGATGAAAGGAGCTGGGAGGTGGGGAGAGATAGTAACGAGTTGCGATGGATCGCCCCTACTAAAGTAGACACCGTTGAGTTACTTGCTTCTCATAGTTCATGGGACTCACTCCTTGTAAAGTTCCATGTCGTCTTACTCGATTATAATACTCATCGATATAATATTGAACCTCAACGCTCGCTTCATCGCGAGTGAGCGTTCCCAATGGGTTAAACCACTCTTTTTTCATCAGCGCAAAAAAACTCTCCGCACATGCATTGTCCCAGCAGTTTCCGCGTCGAGACATACTGATTGTCACTTTCTTCTTAGTCAACCAGGAGAGCACTTGTTCACTTCGATACTGAACTCCTTGATCTGAGTGAAACATTAATTTCGCACCGTCTGGTTGACGCTTGCTCCAAGCTGATTTTATTGCTGCATGGACTAGCTCGGCATTGTTAATACAACTGGTTGCCCAACCTACAATCGCTCTTGAAAATAAATCTAGAACGGTAGCCACATAAAGCCAGCCTTCTTTGCATCGTAATTGAGTAATATCAGAAACCCAAACTCGGTTTTTGTCTTTAATACTAAACTCTCTGTTGAGCAAATTAGGCGCTACGAGCATCCCAACAACAGGCTTTCGATATCCAGGCTTCAGAGCGACCCGAGAACGGTAACCTATCCCTTGTAATAAACGTTGAACTCTATTTTTACTACAAATAAAACCCGCATCAGTCGCCGCTTTCCATAGCTTTCTATAACCCGGTACCCCATGCTCTTGCGAGGCTGTCTTAAGTAGGTAACCCAGCAAACTGTCATTGGCAACAGAGCGCTTAGAAGCTGAACGAGCTCGCCACTTATAAAAGCCCGACCGTGAAACGTCGAGTACTCCACACATCAGTGCCACTGTCCACCTAAGCGAACGATAACACTCGATAAACTCATATTTTACTTGAGCTTTTTGTCGAAGTACTCTTTCGCCTTTTTTAGTATTTCTGACTCCAGCTCTGCTCGTTTCAGACGCTTTCTTAGTGCCTTGTTTTCTTTTTCAAGCTCGGCGTAGCTCTTATCAGGTCCGATATTTTCGACTGCTTTTGTCGAAGGTCGTGATTGATTAACCAACTGCATTCTCCATTTCGTCAATAACTTTGGGTGGATGTTCAACCCTTCTGCGATTGATTTTACCGTAAACGGAGTGTGAATGGACTTTTGTACCGCTGCTACCTTAAAAGCCATTGAATGTTGTCGCTTTGTTTT
>JAHRVB010000197.1 GCA_019090895.1 Kangiellaceae bacterium | reverse complement strand
TAGAACCGAACAGTTAGAAATTAAACTAGTAATAATTCAAGGATATAGAATGAAAACAAAGAAGTTTGTTTTGCTCATAGGTTTATTGTTTAGTATATATGCCAATGCATCGGGCAATCGTATTGATGGCCTACGACCAGATGCACCTGAACTAGCCGCACCGGGACCTCTCGCAATCGGCGTTCGTACGCTTCAATTGCTCAATAAAAACCAGGTCGATATATTAAAAGTGGTAGACGATAAGTCACGTCCAAAATACGACCGACCATTGACCGTTGAGGTGTGGTATCCGTCAGATGGTATCAAGCACGGAGGAAAGTATGAGGATGTTCTTTTACGTGATGGCAAGACAAAAATAACCCTCCATGGACAAGCCGTTCGAGACGCATTGCCTGTTGCTACCAATAAAGCCTATCCTTTAGTTATTATTTCCCATGGCTATCCCGGTAACCGATATTTAATGAGTCATTTAGGTGAGAATCTGGCATCCAAAGGATACGTCGCTGTAGCCATTGACCATACAGATAGCCGCTATCATGATCTTGGAACTATAGGAAGTACGTTGGTTAATCGCCCTCTTGACCAAAAATTTGTTTTGGATGAAATTGATCGTTTAAGCAAACTTCCTAGCAATTTTCTTTTTGGGAAAGTTGATACTTCGCGCACTGGTTTAATTGGTTATTCCATGGGCGCTTATGGAGCCGTTATTACTTCAGGAGCTGGAATAACTAAAGCAAGCTCACAATCTCCACTAGGAGCACCAGGCGGATCGTTATCACCAATGGTTGCCGGCAGCAGCGAACATAAAGCAATGCTAGATAGTCGATTTAAGGCAATTGTGTCTATTGCACCATGGGGTATGCAAGTTGGAGTTTGGGATGCTGCAGGTCTATCAGGGATCAAAGTTCCTACCTTTTTTATCGCGGGAAGTCAGGATGATGTTTCAGGATACAAAAACGGAACACAAGCAATTTTCAAACACGCAGTAAACGCGGATCGTTATTTACTGACCTTTATGAATGCAAATCATAATGCTGCTGCACCAATCCCAGCGCCCGATGAATCATTGGTTCCAGTAGAAGGCTCGAGTGTAAATTCTTTTGAACATTACTCTGATCCGGTTTGGGATACTTTGCGTATGAATAACATAACCCAGCATTTTGTGACTGCTTATTTCGGACAACAACTCCTTGGCGATAAAAATATGAACGCATACTTAGATTTGGTCGAGAATTCGCAAAAAGGAGTTTTTGCAGTTACAAAAAACAATGAATTAAAACCCGAACATACCTATTGGAAGGGGTTTCAAGCAAGAACAGCTAAAGGGCTTAAGCTTGAATATCTCAACAAACAATAATTTCATTTGTTTTAAGGCGGTAGGTTTAAAATTAAATCACTTAGTTATTTCAAACATACTATTAAGAATATGAATAGATGGTCATTAATATTATTCATTTGTCTAAGTTTTGCAGCAGGAATAGCATACAAGCTCGAGATTTTATCGGTTAAATCTAGGTGTGCCAAACCTTCGGAGAAAGGAGTTCCACCTTTTTTATACTTGCTTATAAAATCACGTAAATTCGTAGGATGATTTATAACAATAATGGGACCAAAATATTATGAGAAGGCTCAATACAAACAAATTCAAACTCTCCCCCATCGCTTCCATACTTGCAGTCGCGTTGGGAATGTCTAGCTCACTGGTTTTTGCACAAGAAGACCAAGCAGAAAATGATGAATCAGATACCAAAGTAATCACAATAACCGCTTCAAAAAGAGAAACCTCGCTCCAAGCAACACCCATCGCTGTCACAGTTGTTAGCAGTGAAACTATTGAACAAGCCAAAATATTAGACATGGCGGACTTACAAACCAATGTTCCGACTTTGCGAGTATCAGGATTGCAACGTTCTACTAACGCATCTTTCTCAATTCGAGGATTTGGTAACGGAGCAAACAATGATGGCATTGAACCTTCAGTCGGTATATTTATTGATGGCGTTTATCGTTCACGTGCTGCATCCCAAATTGGCGATTTGCCCAGGTTACAGCAAATTGAAGTTCTCAGCGGTCCGCAAAGTACACTGTTTGGAAAGAATGCCTCAGCAGGTGTTATCAGTGTCAGAACTGAAGAACCTTCAGATACTTTCCAAGGAAAAATTGAAGCGGGTATTGGCAACTTTAACCAAAGATTATTCAAGGCCTATGTCACCGGTGGTCTTACCGAAAATCTATCTTATAGTTTGTCCGCTGGGATCAATACCCGTGATGGGTTTACCGATAGCGTAGTGCCAGATATTAAGCAGCTGAACAATCGTGATCGATGGAATATTCGTGCTCAAGCGCTGTATGAGCCATCCGAAGATGTATCTGTTCGTTTGATTATCGACCAAAGTGAAATAGATGAAATATGTTGTACGGTTGCCGACGTTATAAATGGCCCGACAACTGGCGCAGTTCAATTTCTAGGCGGTGTCGTACTTGATACCGTCGATCCTTTTGCCTATGAATCAGCACTAAACATGTCACCACAGAATAATGTTGAAGATGGCGGTGTATCGATGCAAGTTGACGTTGACTTCGACGGATTCTCGTTTACCTCCATTACTGCTCAACGTAGCAACGATTCATCATCTGAAGCGGATGTTGATTATACCTCACTGGATATTTTGCGCCTTGGGACTGGTCTTGAAATTGATACGTTTACTCAAGAATTCAGACTGACTTCGACGGGTACCAATAAATTTGATTGGATGGTCGGTGCATTCATTTTTGACGAAGACGTTGAATCAAGAGACGACCTAACATTTGGCACGGGTATTCGTCCCTTTTTTGATGTTTTACTCGGTGATTTCCCCGGTATCTTAGGAACCATCGAAAACGTATTAACGGATGTACAACCTGGTGATTTCTTTGGCGCTAATCAGCGCATTAATACCGAGTTTACTCAGGCCGACGAAGCTTTTTCATTGTTCGCTAACTTTGACTATCGCTTTACCGATGATTTAACCGGAACGTTTGGTTTAAGTTATACCAAAGATGAAAAGAAGGTAACCGTTAGACAGCCAATCAATGAAGATATACTCTCTTCGTTCGAATTTGAAACCGCTCCTACTGTTTTCGGTGTTCCCTTTGGACTGATTCCAGATTTTGCACCGCTCATTCCAACGCTACAATCATTTCAATTTGTCCCACCGAATTTAGATTTACCTAACTCAGCTGAAGATAATGAATCATCAGATAGCGAATTAACTTGGTCGACTCGACTAGCTTATGAAATTAATGATGACCTTAATGTATTTGCCACTGCTGCAACTGGTTTTAAAGCGAGTTCTTGGAACTTAAGTCGTGATACGCGCCCTTTCCCATCGGACCAAGCTGGAATCGTCAACGCAGGAATTGCACAACCTAATCAAACTTACGGAACACGTTTCGCAGCACCGGAAAAATCAACGGTTTATGAGTTAGGTATTAAAACTACTTTTGATAAAGGTTCGTTTAATGCAACTTATTTTGACCAGACGATTGAAGATTTTCAATCGAGCGTTTTTGTCGGCACTGGTTTTGTTCTAGCAAATGCAGGGCAGCAGTCAGCGACTGGTGTAGAATTTAACGCTGTTTACAACCCGACAGAAGAATGGACTTTGAGTTTAGGGGGGGTATTCCTGGATCCAGTATTTGATTCTTTTGAAGGTGCACAAGGAGTGAATGGTGCCGAAGACTTGTCTGGAAAGAAACCTGCGGGAATTCACGAAACGAGCATTACTGCAGGCGTTGCATACAATTACGAGACGGATAACGGTACTTATGGTTTCATCCGTACAGACTATATCTATGAAAGTAAGGTGCATCTTGTAGAAAATGTTCCGGAGTCTCTAACTCGTCAAGTTAATATGCTTAATGCTAGTGCGGGACTTCAGTTCACAAACGACATCCAACTTCAACTTTGGGTTCGTAATCTAAACGATGCTGAGTTTTTTATCTCTTCATTCCCACCGCCAATTCAAGGTGGTAGCTTTAATGCTTATCCAAATCAGCCTAAGACCTATGGTCTAACGGTATCCTATGAGTTTTAGAGATTAACTCTGGTACTACGGTAGCTTTCTCGCTACCGTAGTATTAAATTCTTTGCTAAACCATCTTATCAAATCTTTTTTGTAAAGCTTCATTGGTTAAATGCTTAAGAACATCAAAAGGTTCGCAAGTTCCGCCTTCGTCATTAAAATCTATAGGACCCACAGCCCTTGCAACTTCAACGGCTCGTTTATTAAGTTGCCTATTTCTTTTTCCAATTCCCATGAGTGCTCCGCCCATAGAACAACGTAATGTTGGAGTTTCGTCCATATTAACTATTCTGTCGTTAATATCTTCTATACGCGATAAGAAGTATTCATCGGTAAGCGCTTTATTTCGTTTGTTTTTTGAAAGCTCATAAAGTAATCCGTAAGCACACCTCCGCCGAACGTCATCATCGCTATCTATCCATTCATTAGCGACATCAAACGCAATGGGCGCTTTGGCCAGTGTCGCATCACATGAACTAAATACATGAGTCAATAATCCTATTCCGAGACCTTCGACTTGGCTCTCTACTTGTTCCTTTGTTACTTTCTTGGGTTCGTCTATTAATAATGCAATCGTTTTAAGATCATAAATATCGCTTTGCCAGAGCTCCAGCGCTAGCTCATGATTACGCCCTACTTTCTTGGCTAATTTTCTGAGTTGAGTTAATCCAATCCCAAAGCTTTTAAGTCCTGCATTGTTATCCATCTTTTGCCAATTCTCAATACCCCGTTCATTCTGGTTATCTCTAAGCAGTTTGATAACTTCAGATTTATTCACTATTGAAACCTCTTGATTCAGTTGTTTTTTATTCGGCCAAAAATAGCGTTCTTATCATTAGGTGCGCTAGACGAAATGTGTGTAATTATTCTATCCCGGTGATCTTCTATTGAGATAACAGCCTAATTTGATTTCTAGCCTTAATGTTAGTTTTATCTAGATGCAATGCAGTTTTATAATGCTCTAGAGCAAGAGATTTATTCTTCGTTTTTTTATAAGCTTCGGCAAGGCTGTCATGAGCATCAGCGGATAGTGGATAATTATTAACGTTTAACTTAAACAGGTTTACCGCTTCGGTTTTATTCCAGTTATACGCTCTATATCCAAGTTTATTAACGAATTCTTCTGGTGGCAATAATTGTTGATTATGCCTAGTCGAAAACTCAATAAAGTGAATTTTAATTTCTTCAGCGGAATAGTATTTTACCCAAGGCTCGTCGAGCTTGTATCCAGAAAAACAGTGAATAAGCCCATTATAGATTCCACTAAGCGGAAGAGAGCCATGGTCTTCATTTGGGAAGGACTGATAGGCGACCCGAAGCGATGAAGAATTGTTTTTTGTTAGAGTATCTTTTAGTTCAATGAGTTCTTTTTTAAATCGGGTAAGTTTTTCGTTCTTTGCAGTAGCAATATAGACATCACCAGACAACGAATCTTCCTGAGCTATTTTTTTCTTTATAAAATAATCGTCCCACCATATGCTTGGATCAAGCATTATATAAGAGCTAAAAGTGCTGTTTTTTGTTGTTAGCGCATTCATAACCGCTAAACCGCCAAGTGAATGGCCGATGATCGAACGGTATTTTGACGCTCTAAAGTTAGATTCTAAATATGGGATGAGTTCGCTCTCTATAAATTCTAGAAAGTCTACACCTCCGCCACTTACTTTGTAATGTCGAGCATCTTTTCCGTTAATCCGTTTTAAAGAGTTAGTTGGTGTCATATCTCTAAGTCGATTTGGATTAAATTGGTACTTCCTACTTTTTGATTTGTCCTTCGAGATGTCTAATTTCTTCCTCTTGCCATCGGAATTTGACTGGTTATTTTCTATGGAAATGAGGATTACTTCGGGAACCTGATAATTACCACGAATACCTATGCTCATTTGATGAAGAAGGCTGGAAACATAAGTGAAATATTTTTCGCCATCGAGCAGAAATATCACGGGGTAATCGCGGGGGTAGTAGTAGTTGTTATAATAAGTCTTAGGTAAGGAAATCCGAAATTTTCTTTTCTCACCTAGTACTTTTGAAAAAATTTCCCCAGCGACTGAATAATTTTGATCGCGTTCTTCTACCTTAGAATCTGAAGGTGTAAGAGACATCAACAATAAACTCCAAACACCTAATAAAGACTTCTTCTTCACAAAGCTATCATCCCTTTAAAATCACGGCATCCAATTTGCTCGCTACCGCGCTGACTAGTTGTGTCTTATTATTTTAATTCGCTACTTCATTGTATGCAATGCCACTATCACCACCGGCATAAGATGCCAGAACAGCATAAGAGGTACAGCTGCTGGAATCGCTATAAACCAACGTTTCCTTGGCTAGGGTAGCAAGCACGCTATTGCTTGTCGACGTACATAGCACTTTCCAACCAGTTACAAAGTTTCTCCGTGTTCCGGAAAGATGTTCCCATGCTACTCTCTTAGCACTACCTTTGTTCTTCACTCTAACGACTAGAGGAGGAACAAGGTCGTTAATATATCCCCAAAAATATTCGGACATTGTTTCACCATCAATAGATGCTCCGCGATTACCATCAATATCGACTGTTCCACCTCCGACTCTAAAAGCTTCAGTGTTGCGATATGCTCTCATATTTTTGGCGATAATATCTTCACCAGGAATGGGCCATCTACGTGAAGTAGTGACACTATTGAACCCTGGATCACCGTGAAAAGTGTCCGAACGCCCATTAAAATATAATTGATTCTCAGGTAGATAACCAGGCCGAGCCCCACTGTTTCCGACACCCGCCACATCATCAAGAGCAACATTACTAACGAAGTTAACATTACTACCGAATGCTTGGCCTGGACTAGTTGCGCCATCGAAAGCGCGAGCTAAGCCAAAGAATGAGTTAGATACGTCTACTGATTTATCAGATTGAAGTAACCATAAACCACATCGGTTGGTTTGAGGGGTACAGGTTCCTTGCGAGTCATAGGATACTACATTGTCCCAAGTATGCGTCGGACCGGCCTTTGCGTCCATTAAACTCAATGACAACTTATTATTAACCGATAGTGTGCCATTAGTCGCTAATGTAGCGGGGTCATTCTCACAACCGGTCGCAGGATAGGCTTCAAGTCCGGCATAATTTTTATAATGCGGTGCTGCAATCGCTAACGAATCAAAAACAGTGTTATCTTGACTTAGGTGTAATGTATCGCAGTAGTTACTGAAACCACCGTAGGGCTGATCCCCCTTATGCTCGTCTAAACGAACAAATGAACGCCGAGTGACAGAGCCGTTGGTGCTACGGGTCATTATACCGTATCGGTTATGTCCCCAGTCATAGCTACTTTGAAATAATGGATTACCACCATTGATTCTCATACCCGCATTGGAGCACCAACCACTTCCAGCCTCACTAAAGTTTGAGCAAGGCTCACCATTAGTTCCAGCGCCCTTTGCACCGACAAAATCAATTAGCAAATTTGTGTTGGTCGCCCCTTCGAAATTAGTCATTGATTCTCGAAGTACGTTTTTAACTACAAATCCAACAATAGCAACAAAGCTATTGGTACCTAACTGAAATGCATTTTTTTGTTTAGGGATACCGCTTTGTGCTTCGCCGTTAATTACTGCGCCTCCAGGTGACAGAGAAATTATCGTGCTAAATTGATCTGAGGAACCAGCTGTAGGCGCAGACCCTTTAAAAGCGTTTTCATAAGACTCATCTCTACTCACTGAAACGGGATAATTCCCATCGGGAAAGATGATGGTATCTCCACTCGTCATTGCTTGACCAGCGACTCCAATAAAAGGTGAAACACCCTCTTCGCCAGCAACTCTTAAACGGCTTGTTCCACTTTTGTCTACATGGATAACTAACGATGCATACGCAGACTCATCAAAATTACTACATTTAATTCTTATATGAAACCCTCGACCAAAATTTAAACTAGTTGTATCCCAAGTAATCAAACCAGTTTCTGAGTCAACTGACACGTCATCGTGCCCTAAATCTTTTCGGCAAATGGTTGCGGTCCCATTGATAACAGGTTGAAAGTTAAACATTTCACCATGAGCAATTTCGTGAGTTCCCATATCATCGATAGAAAGTGTCTGTGCAACGAAAGAAGCTGTGAGCGTCTTATTTCCGTTCATAAGGAAACTACACGCTGCAGAACCGGTACATTCGCCTTGCCAGCTTTCTAGTTTAAAACCTGGATCAGGTTCCGCGAATAAGTGAACACTGGTATTACTTTGAACAGACGCAGAACAGTCATCCGAACATTCTATACTGGTAGGTGAGAAAACGACTTTGCCACCGGAAGCATTTTGAATTTGAACTTGGAGTTGAAATTCTTCCACTGAACTTTGTTGAAAATCGGCAGTAACTGATTGATTAGAACTCATAGGTACAGTGCAATTACCTACTCCAGAGCATGCACCTCCCCATCCTACAAAACTGTTTCCACTCTCAGCGGTCGCAGTTAGAATAACGGAAGTAGTGTCAGAAAATGACTGACTACAAACTGAACCGCAGTCGATTCCTGACGGGTTAGAGGTGACAGTTCCAGATCCTGTCGTTTCAACACTTAAAGTGAATTCTTCTCCACTGTTTGGTTGAAATTCAGCACTCACTGATTGACTTGATGTCATCGATACAGCGCAAGCCCCTGTACCCGAACATGCACCGCTCCAACCAATAAAACTATGTCCATTATCGGCAGAGGCGGTTAGGTTGACGGTCATTGTACTAAGAAAATCCTCAGAACAATCAGAACCACAATTGATGCCAGAGGGATTAGAAGTAACCGATCCTGCTCCTGAAGTTTGCACAGTCAACGTAAATTCTTCAGTACTAATTTGTTGGAACTCCGCAGTGACCGATCGGTCTGCACTCATTGATATAGAACACGAACCTGTACCTGTACATGCTCCTCCCCAACCCACAAATGAATGCCCACTATCTGCGGTAGCTGTTAAATTCACTGAACTAGCGCTGTCATAGTCTTCAGTACAATCGGCCCCACAACTTATACCTGATGGACTTGAAGTAACAATACCAGACCCAGTTGTTTGAACGGTAAGTGTAAAATCTGTATTACCACCGCCTCCACCTACGCCTCCACTACCGCTTCCACCTCCACCACTGCCTCCACAAGCGGAGGCCAATGTTAGAAACATTATGAGAAGTATTGGTTGAATACAGTTAGAAACAAAATTGGTAGGTAAAATACTCATGGCTATTCCAACGTTAAGGCGAGCAAAAAGCGGAGAATCATAGTGTCTTTAAAGTATATACAAATTAAACCAAACTTGATGATAAATGTTACCACGGACTCGATAAAAAGATAGGATAGCTGAACGTTTATTGATTTTTGGAATTAAAAACCACTGCAAAACTCATATGTGTTCACGACGTTTTGGAAAACGGGGCGTTATGCCCCGCTAGCATGCTAGGAACGCATTATTATAGTTATTTGAAATTGTTAATCGTTAATTGTTTTTGAACTACACATTGTTCTTATTGTGGTGATTCCGTATAGGCTATACCGCTATCGCCGCTTGCGTAGGTTGCTTTCACTCCATATGCCTGGCAGCCAGAGTCGTCTGCATAAGTTAAGTCATTTACAGATAGTGATGCGAGTACATTACCTCCGGTAGCGGAACAGATAACCTTCCACCCAATAACCGAGTTTTTACGGCTACCTGAAAGGTTCTCCCAAGCAACGCGGTGAACCGAGCCTTTGTCTTTTACTCTAACAACTAGCGGTGGAACTTTATCGTTGGTGTATCCCCAAAAATACTCGGACATACTTTCCCCTGAAGCGGTAGCACCACGGTCTCCATTGATATCTACGGTTCCTCCACCAACGCGGTAAGCCGTTGGATTACGATAAGATCGCATATTCGCTGCGATGATGTCTTCACCAGCTATCGGCCAACGCCTGGACGTTGTCACTGAGTCGTAACCATCATCACCATGAAATGTGTCGTATCGACCTTGATAATACAGCTGGGATTGAGGGAGATATTCAGGTTCAGTTCCTGTATTGCTTTCACCAGACACATCATTAATAGAGACAGTTGAGTCACGATTCACGTTGTTACCAAATGCTTGTCCGATACTTGTACTGCCTTCAAATCCTCTCGCTTTTCCAAAAAAAGAGTTTGTTACGTCAATGGACTTGTCAGCTTGAAGCAGCCATAGACCGCAGCGATCAGTCTGTGGTGTACAAGTTCCTTCACTATCATAAGATACGATATGATCCCAAATATGTGTTGGCCCTGCTTTTTGATCCATTAATGAAAGCGATAGCTTGTTATTAACAGCAAGCAGACCAACCGTTTTTAGAGTCGCTGAGTCATTTTCACACCCTGTCGCAGGGTAAGCCTCTAATCCGGCATAATTTTTATAATGAGGAGCAGCGATGGCTAATGAATCAAAAACGGTATTATCTTGGCTTAAATGCAAAGTATCGCAATAATTGCTAAATCCACCATAAGGTTGGTCTCCTTTGTGCTCATCCAACCGCACAAATGATCGTCGCGTAATACTACCGCTTGTTCGGTTAGTCATTATTCCGTACCTATTATGCCCCCAATCGTAGCTATGTTGGAACATACCTGTACCACCGTTGATTCTCATACCTGCATTTGAACATTGTCCACTACCAGCTTCGCTGAAATTTGAACACGACTTGCCCCAGGTCCCCGCCCCTTGTCCACCAATAAAATCAAGTAATAACTTGTTGTTGGTACCTTTTGTTGTGAACGATTCGCGTTGAACGTTTTTTACAACAAACCCAACGATTGCAACATAGTTATTTGATTCTAACTCAAACGCTTTTTTCTGTTTACCGATGCCGTTTTGAGCTTCGCCGTTTATAACCGCTCCGCCAGGGGTTCTTGAAATAATTGTGCTGTATTGGTCAGACGAACCATCCGTCGGCGAGGAACGACTAAATCCATTTTCATAAGATTCGTCTCGAGTTACAGAAACAGGGTAATTACCATCTGCAAAAACAATTGTATCACCGCTACTCATCGCTCGTGCAGCGACTCCAATGTATTGAGACGTTCCATTTTCACCCGCTACTCTTAGCTGGCTAGAGCCAGATTTATCCACATGTATTACCAAGGCAGCATATGCTGACTCTGTCGAATTGCTACATTTGATTCTGATGTAGAATCCGCGTCCAAAATTAATATCAGAGGTATCCCATCGAATTGTTCCAGTTTCAGAATCTACAGTCACATCATCGTGACCTAAGTCTTTCCGGCAAATCGATGCATTTCCATTAATTTCAGGTTGATAAGTGAATATATCTCCATGGTTAACTTCATGTAATCCCATGTCGGATATCGATAGAGTACCGCCTTGATTATTATCTTCTACAAATGTAGCTGTAGCGGATTTATTAGAATCTACCGTCAAGTTACAGTCAACATTACCAGAGCAATCACCACTCCAAGCGCTTAATCGATAACCAGTGTCAGGAATAGCAAACAAAACAATAGAGCTGCTACTATCAAATTCAGCGACGCAATTAGAACCACATTCGATAGAGCTGGGGTTACTTGTCACGATACCATTTCCATTGGTATTCACCGATACAGTGTAGGATACTGCTTCGATAGCTCTAAACTCAGCAGTAACAGAATAGTTATTTGTCATTGTTAAACTACAATCAACACTTCCAGAACATTCTCCTCCCCAGCCAGAAAATTCATAACCAGTATTAGGGACCGCAGTGAGCGTTAAATTTGTTCCTTCTTGATAGGTCTCTATACAGTCGGTTCCACAAGTTATACCTGCTATAGATGATGTTACAACGCCATTTCCTTGATTAGTAACTGTCAAAGTATGGGTATTTGGGGCTATTTCCTGAAACTCTGCAGAGATTGTGACGCTTTCATTTATCAATAGAGAACATGTACTATTACCACTTTGACTGCAGTTCCCACCCCACCCGGTAAACTCATAGCCTAAATTGGCTGTCGCGGTTAATGTAACAGTCGTCCCGGCGGTAATCGCTTCACTACAATCATCACCACACGATATGCCTGCAGGGTTAGAAGTTACTACTCCATTACCAGAGTTTGTTACATTAATTGAGAAAACTTCACCAGTGAGCAACCTAAAGTCCGCGGTCACGGCTCTATTTTGAGAAGTTACGATGTTACAAAGACCAATTCCAGAACAGTTTCCACTCCAGCCGACAAACTCATACCCTTCGGTCGCCGAAGCTGTGAGTGATACTTGACTATTCGCAGAGAAAAGTTCCGTACAACTCACTGTGCAATTCACACCAACAGGAGAAGATACTACGGTTCCTGCACCGTTAATGGTGACGGATAAATCGTAGAATTCAGTTTCAACTTGCTCAAATATCGCTTGTACATGGATCGCTGCGTTCATCATTACGGTGCATGTTTCTTGCCCTGAACAATTTCCAGTCCAATTTTTAAAAATATAACCATTGCTTGCTGTAGCGGTAAGTGTTATTTGAGTACCTTCTTCATAATCTTTACTGCAGTCAGTATCACATTGGATGCCACTTGGCGAAGAATTGATAAGACCGCTACCTTCTATTGATACACTAAGTTTATGTTGGATTGGGTCTTCATCACCGGAATCTGAACTTTCTTCACCACCGCCACAAGCTGATAAGAAGGTAAATGCTAATGCAGCCATAACTGACTTAGATTGCATTGGTATCTTAAATAATGACTGGAAATTCATGTTTTGTACCTTTTGTAAGAATTGCTATTGGACTGATGAACCAATTAAGACGGAACAAATGACACTCAATTACTCTGCTCGCTTGAGACGTCTTATCGGATAGTCTAGAAATAACTTAAGATACGCGGTGTGAACAAATACCGCTTTTGAATCGATTCTTGTGAAGATATGATCAATCTGTGAACTTGCTCGCAAAGCAACATGATTATTTGATACATATTTATTTGTGGAGCACAGCCAATATTTCCACTGCGGCAGACAGATAGCCAGCCAATAGTTAACCTGTTACCAACTGAAATTTATCAAGTTAATTCTCTATGTAAGCAAATCCGCTTAGTTTGCTTCCGTATTCCGCTTGAACCGAATACGAACGACAGCTAGTTTTATCATTGTAAGCTAATTGATTTTCGGGCAAACGAGCCAGCTCGACCATTTTTTCTCGCCCTTTGTCTGCACAATTAATTACCCAACCGGTCACCCTACTCTTAATGGACTTAGTTGAAAAATGCTCCCATCTAATAGACTTTAAACTTCCGCGGGTAGCTACTCTCACGACTAAAGGTGGAATATTTCTATTAGTGTAAGACCAGAAATACTCTGACATCGTTGTGTTGTCTGCTACGGCACCTCTATTACCAATGATTTCGACTGTCCCCCCACCGACCTTAAGCGCATTTTTATTGCTGTATCTACGCATATTACTGGCCATAATATCTTCGCCGGCTATTGGCCAACGCCGAGTATTGGTCTTTTGAGAAAAACCAATATCTCCCCAAAACGTATCAGAACGACCATTATAAAAGAGCTGGGAAAGTGGTAAATATTCCGGCTGTGTACCTCGATTTGCCATGCCAGAAACATCGTCAATAATGACATTTTCTGCCAACGATATGTTTTTTCGGCTAAAAGCACCTTTTAGTGTCGTACTGCCCTGAAAACCTCGAGCTTTGCCGAAATATGAATCGGTTATTTCCGCCTTTTTCTTAGACTGAACTAACCATGCTCCGCATCGGTTTTTAGCTGGCGTACAAGTTCCTTCTGTATCGTAGGAAACGATATTGGTCCATATATTATTTTGTCCGGCCCGCGAATCCATTAAGGAGAGGGAAAGGTCGTTATTAACGGACATTAAACCCTCAACTCGGTGTTCAGAACTCATTTTTTCGCAGCCTGTTGCCGGAAAAGCCGCCAGTCCTGCATAATTTTTGTAATGTGGCGCTGCGATTGCTAAAGAATCAAATACAGTGTTGTCCTGATTAAGGTGTGCTTTATCACAATAGTCACTAAACCCACCATAAGGTTGAGCTCCGCGATGTTCGTCTAAACGAACAAATGAACGTCGAGTAACTGATCCTTTAGAACTTCTTGTCATGATACCGTATCGATTATGACCCCAATCGTAACTCGATTGAATCAAAGGAGTACCGCCATTTACACGCATACCAGCATTGGAACATTGGCCCTTTTTGGCATTTTTAAAATTATCACACGGAAAGCCCCAGGTACCTGCGCCCCCAGCGCCAACAAACTCCACAAGCAAATGGTGCCCGGGACCGCTGGTAGTGAACGATTCGCGTTGCACATTGCCTAAAACTAGTCCTACTATAGCGACGTAGTATGATTCGCTGAGTTGAATCGCGTTCTTTTGTTTTCCGATACCGTTTTGCGCTTGGCCTGTGATGACCACGCCTCCTGGAGTATCGGCAATTATAGTTGTAAACTGCTGTGCTTTACCGTCTGTGGGAGCCACCATTTTTAGAGCGTTTTCATAACTAGCATCATGCGAGACAGATACTGGATATTCTCCGTCGGGAATAATTAAGGTATCACCCCCATTTAAATCTTGGCTCGCTGCTGAAATGTACTTAGAAACCCCACTCTCACCCAAAACACGAATCTTACTCTTTCCTGTTCTATCTATATGTACCACCATAGATGCATATACATAGTCACTGTAATTACTGCAACGAATTCTAATATGGAATCCTCTTCCGAATGCTAACTTAGAGGTGTCCCAACTAATATCCCCAGTCAGGGAATCGACCTGTACATCATCATGACCTAGGTCCTTTCGACAAAGGTTTACTCGACCGGAAATTTGAGGGCTATATCTGAAAATCTTGCCGTGTGTAACTACATGATGCCCCATGTCTTCTATTGAAAGTTTTACTTCGGAACCCATAGTAGGTTGTTCTATTTCACAATGACCAAAGGAATTCAACAAAGCTGCGTTAACTAACAGGATCATCCTAAATGTTGTTTTGAGCATCGATACCTCTGATTTAATCGAATTAGATTGAAAAGCACTCAAACTCCTGAAAATAGATATAGTGACTATCATTTGAGGGATGTTTAAGCGCAGAGTTCAAACTGTTTGCAAATTTTTAATAAGTTAAGTGAATTGTAGCATTTAAAATGCCGCACTATGGTTTAGTAGAGTACACTATATATACCTAATAGTTACTCGTTTTAAAGTTTTTACTTCTATACTTATCCGAACTTGTGCATAGCGATCGGTATGGCCTTTTTAGGTAACGATTTGCTATACTCCGCGCTCGTTACGAAGAAGAATAAAACAATTAGAAAGGAACTTAATTAGGTATGTCCGAAGCTTTTAGTAAAAAGATATCAATATTGTCGCTTATATTCTTAATTTCAGGCGCAGTTTTCATGTACGGGCTAGCCGTTGGAAGCTTCAAAATGTGGCCTTATAAACCGATTGAATCGATGTATAGCGCTGTTCTTTCACTAGCAAGGTATGGGGAATTAGTTCCAGTCAACCGGTTAGTTACAGCACCCAAGCGTGTAGCAAGAGAAACATTTGTAGTATACAAAGAAGATATGGTGCAGGATGGGTATTATGCATATATGGGTTATGATGGAGCGACCCTAAATTATTCAGCTTGGTTAATGAATGAGAAAGGTGAAAAACTACATACATGGGATTTATCATACCTACCACTTGACCCTGACGGCCCTTTAAATGGTATCGACGCCCCTCACGCATTTAAAGTACTACCCGATGGCTCTGTCCTTGTCAGTTTTGACTCAGGTGACGTTATGGCAAGAGTCGACCAATGTAGTAAACCTGTGTGGACAAAACAAGGTGTCTTTCATCATTCAATCGAAATGGGATTAGATAATACTTATTGGGCTTGGCGTGGAGATAACACCGCTTACGCTCACTATAACTATTTGACAAATTTTGACCCTTTGACTGGTGAAACCGTTGCTGAGTTTGAACTCGTAGACGACCTTGTAAAAGGAGCAAATACTCCTGCGAACATTTTTTCCGTAAGAGCGGATCATCCATTCAAACGATTCGATAAGACTCCTACTGATAAGCTTAGATACGATTTATTCCATCCCAACGATATCGATGTACTGCAACCAGAGTTAGCGGATAAGTTTGAAAATTTTGAGGCAGGCGATCTTTTATTAAGTTTTAGACGGATTCATTTGGTGGCTGTTGTCGATCCCGAAACTTATGATATCAAATGGGCTAGAAATGGTCCTTGGAAATTTCAACACGACCCGGACTTCACAAGCGACGGTTTTATATCGGTATATAGCAATAATTCTGGCTACAGTCGCTCTGAGATTATAAAAATTCACCCTACTACTGGTGAGATTAGAAACGAATTAGTAAATGGCGATTTATTTTTCTATGCTGGTGCACAGGGTAAACATCAATATTTACCCAATGGTAATATTTTAATCGTTGTTCCTGATGAAGGCCGAGTCGTTCAAGTGACTGCTCAAGGTGACAAAGTATTCGAACACAATAACATTTCAAATATATCGATAAAATACAATGAGCATATATCAAACGCAACTTGGTTCCCAACTGATTTTTTTGAGAAAATACCCAGCTGTGCGTCTAACTTGTAGGATTTGTAAGAGATGTAAATTATCTGTTTCAATTATATTATCAAAATAGCAATATAATGAATGATCGTGAATATTATTAAGGAGTTCAAAATGAAGTACATTTTTTTATTAGCCATAACTGTTTTATTTTACACCAATAATTTGCAAGCTTATGTTGGACCTGGTGCTGGAGTCGGTGTAATAGGAGCGATAGTTGGAGTGCTATTAGCTATTTTGATGGCGATACTCGGTATTTTCTGGTATCCATTAAAAAGAATGTTTAAGAAGAAGGAAAGTGAAGAATCTCTTGAGGAATCTTCTAGTCCGACTGACACTCAAACAAAAGAATCTGAGTCTAGTCAATCGAGTGAAAATCAGTAATGGTTTACTTTTTGCTAATTGTCATCTCTATCGTTTTTGTAGAATTGTTCATTGCATTGAATATCTTACCAGATGCTCAAGGGGTGTTAAAACTTTCTTCGGAATCGGTCAACGTCATGAAGTCAAAAGAAATGAGTGATGATGAAAAAGAAGTTTTTATGCGTAAAAACTCATTAACAATGTTAATTGCAACTTTAAAGTTTGCTGGAAAATTCATTTCTATATTCATCGTTCTGTATATTTTACTATTTGTACTTGATAATTTAGAACCTGAATTAGCAACATCTGTATCTGAAAGCTTCTATTCAGTAAATATTATGATTACATTAACTGTGGTTACTCTTCTATACGTATGGATTCGTAATGTCATTCGCAGAAAATTATAGCTTACTTGATCGCACACTTCATCACTTAGCTTTCAGCGTTCCAGGTGTGCAAAAACTGCTTGCTGACTTAGAAACAGATCTTAATAAAAAAGAACTGGAGAAGATAGAATCTAAGAACGAAATATTTGTTACCGGACTGCCTCGTTCTGGTACAACGTTACTACTTGATTTTTTATATCAATCAAATGAGTTTTGTACTTATTCCTACCGACACATGCCATTTATCTTGGCGCCTTTGCTTTGGAAGAAATTATCCAAACCTTTTGAGAAGAAAAGTAAGGCTGTCGAACGCGCTCACGGTGATGGTATGGAAGTATCTTTTGACAGCCCTGAAGCATTTGAAGAAGTTATATGGTTAAGTTTTCTGAAAGATAATTATGTGCAGGACGATAGACTAAAAGCTCTAACGCTATCTAACACCTCTAAGACGTTTGCGGAAAAATTCCAAGTTACTCTCAAGAAATTGATTTTGGAGTCCTCACAAAACGAAAGTAAGTCTTTGGATAACCCAAAACGTTATATCTCAAAGAATAACGCAAATTGTGCTAGATTATCGGTATTGACCCGACTATTTCCTACAGCTATTATCCTAGTCCCCTTTAGAGAACCTCTTGCACACATAGGTTCTTTAATGAAACAACACCAACAATTCTTAAATATGCACAAAGATGATAGTTTCGCGAAAAACTACATGCGATGGTTAGGCCATTATGATTTTGGAGAGAACTTCAAACCCATAGATTTTGATAATTGGTTAGATTCTTACGAGGGTGAAATAAATTACGATGACGCCAACTTTTGGCTTCGATACTGGATTGCTGGCTACAGTAATATATTAGAACAACAGAGTGAACAAGTGTACCTCGTAGATTACAACAAGTTACTAAAGTCTCCTGTTGAAACTCTATCTAATTTAGCTAAAAAATCCAAACTCAAAGATCATTCTTCGTTTATTAAAAATGCAGAAAAGATCAGACAGCCTACTTCGAAACCTCAAAATGATTCTCAGATAGACGCGAATTTGTTAGCGCAAGCTAATCAGCTATATACCACTCTAAAACAGTCGGCGCTATAGTTATGATTGATTTACTGCGCCCAATTAATAAACATATAATTTATCCTCTATACTACTGGAAGAATGGAGACAAACGTCTAAAACGCCTCTCCGAACTAGAGCAGTCTCAGTATCTTAGCGAGGAAGACCTCAATCAATTACGGCTAGAACGACTTCAAAGAATAGTTGCTTATGCTTTTGAAAATACTGTTTATTACCGAGAAA
Organism: Kangiellaceae bacterium; assembly: GCA_019090895.1. GTDB lineage: Bacteria > Pseudomonadota > Gammaproteobacteria > Enterobacterales > Kangiellaceae. The sequence goes on along the minus strand of JAHRVB010000197.1, from coordinate 36,474 downwards.
TAATGCTTGAACGCGGGATTAAACCAGTCGACATCAAGCAACTATCAGACATTGAGAAACTACCTGTTCTAACTAAAAGCACTATCCAAGATAGAATGGAGGATATGATTTCGTCACAATATCCCCGCGAGGAGTTAATCAAAGATAGCTCTGGAGGTTCTACAGGTGAACCTACTGTATATTTTAAAAATATAGAGCGACATAACTTGCGTCGAGCTGATCAAATTAGGCATGACCGTTGGACAGGTTGGGATATTGGAAAGAGAAAAGCGCTAATTTGGGGCGCGCAGAGAGATCTAAAGGCCGTTCAGTCTTTTAGAGAAAATATTCTTAGTACTTATGTAGAGCGTCAATGGGAATTGGATGCATTTGAAATGTCGGATTCTGAAATGAGTGAGTTCACACACCTACTCGAGAATCTTCAACCAAGTATGATACTTGGATATGCAAACGCGCTGACCCTCTACGCTAAGTTTTTGACAAAAAACAAACCGGACCACAACATAAATCTTGATGGGATAGTATCGTCTGCGGAAACTCTAACTGAAGAGAAACGACAGATAGTCGAGCAAGCCTTTAAATGCAAAGTATTAAATCGTTATGGTTCAAGAGAAGTTGGACTCATCGCTAGTGAATGTAAACAACAATCTGGGCTACATATTAATGCTGAAAATATATTATTAGAAGTGGTAGACACTACGGAAACAGCAGTCTCACAAGGTAATGGAGACATCTTAATCACAGATTTTTGGAATTTTGGTATGCCTCTCATTCGCTATAAACTCGGAGATGTTGGGAAGGTTACAAATAGTAAATGTGTTTGTGGAAGAACTTTACCATTATTAGGCAGTGTTGAAGGACGAAGCGGTGATTTTTTTGTCTCTGACAAGGGTGATAAAATACATGGAGAGTATTTTACTCATCTATTTTATGAATTGCCTGAAGTAAAACAGTTTCAAATGATCCAAGAGTCGCTAGATTTGATCACATTAAATATTGTTGAATCAAACCCAATACAGAGCAAAGATTATCTCGACAAGATCATAGAAAAGACAAAAAATATGCTTGGACAGAACATTCAAATAACACCAAATTTTGTTAAAGAAATTAAACCTACGGCCACTGGAAAGCTTCTATTCACTATATCAAAGGTTAATAAATAGGGGATAATGTCGTATGGGCAAAAAATCAATCGTATTAATTTCTAACCTATATCCTAATAGCAACGAGAAAACCAGAGGGCTTTTTATAAAGCAACTCACGGATTCAATAGCAATTAAGACACGAATATCGGTGATTGCTCCTATACCTTTTAATCCTCTCGAATTATTCAGAAGAAAGGATTCGATTCCATCTGTTGAGATTATCGATGGCATTGAAGTCTTTCATCCTAGATACATAGTAATACCCAAAATACTAAGGTCATTAACAGGTTACTTTTTTTACCTGGGAATACGATCTACCATCGAACAACTAGTCGCTCAAAATAGAGCCGACGTAATTTCTGCTCACTGGGTCTATCCAGACGGTTTCGGTGCTGGATTAGCAGCAAAAAAGTTTAATTTACCCATCGCTTTACATGCACTTGGCTGTGATATAAACGAATATACAAAATATAGAATACGAAGACAGCTAATTACAAAAGCACTAATAGATTCAGATATTAATATAGTGAAGAGTCATGAACTAAAGAACAAAATCGAAGCACTAGGAATTCCTTTAGGTAAAACAAAAGTAATACATAATGGGGTCAACCAGGATAAATTTATTCGTCAACCAATGGACTTGGCTCGGAAGAAACTAAAGCTGGAGAAAAACAAAAAACTCTGTTTGTTTGTTGGCAATTTTCAAGTTGAAAAGGGATTGAATTATTTGATCGATGCGTTCGCATTACTCAAGCATGAAGAAGTCGAGTTACTGGTAATAGGGTCTGGTCCTCTTGAATTTGAAATAAAAAAACAAATTATGGACAACGAGTTAGAGAACAAGATCACTCTCATAGGAAGAGTTGAACACCAATTTATTCCTGATTATTTAGCAGCAGTTAACTTGCTTTGTCTACCTAGTTTGAGGGAGGGTTGTCCTAATGTTGTTCTAGAAGCACTTTCTTGTGGTACTCCAGTTGTAGCGTCAAACGTAGGAGCCGTCCCCGATATAATATCGAAGCCAGAATTTGGCCTCGTTGTTTCGCCGGAAAATCCGGACGCACTTGCCGAAGGCATAAGTAAATCATTAAACATTGATAAGAACGATATGCCTGTATTTGATTGGTACGATTGGGATAAAAATGCTGAAATGGTAGTTCAGCAACTTTATTCTCTATAAATTTTCCATTCTAGAAAGTTCACTTAGATACCATCGTAGATGTCGTTTCTGAGACAAAGTTTTCAATCTTCCAATAGCACCCAAATTTCTTTTCTTTGCTCGTAACAGCATCTGTATTCTTTCCAAAGAAAAGAAGATATTGAAGTAGATTCTTGTGGGGTGGTCCAATGGAGTACTTTCACCATAGCCTTCTAAGAAAGCATCTTTGCACCCTTCTATAACGGTTTTCTTTCTAATTGGTTTTAGCTTGAAAGTATTAAGTGATCGAGTAAAATGATACACATCATAATACCGCGAGTCGAATTCACAATCTGCATAATCGAAACCGATTATGGAACCTTCGCCTTTCATTAGATTCCATGGAGCAAAGTCGTTGTGTTTAGCAGTAATTAAAAAGTCTTCTTTTTGAAATTTTTCTAGAACTTTCGTCGTTTTGTCAATCAATTGATTTGACAGATTCTTTGATATTATTTTGTCATCTTCAGCATCTACTTTTTTGAGGTATAATCTGATTCTTTCTAGTAACTGCTCTGATGTAAATCGCTTTTCGTTACCCATAGGCATATTCTTTTGAAAATACGCAAGCCATGATCCAGCCTGTTTCATAGAATCATAGAGTTTATCGGGTTTCGTTGGGCCAATTATCTTCATAGCATTAACTAGCATAATATCCAACCTCTCTCCTTGCATCTCTGCCATTACAAAGGCGCCTTCTACTGGATAAAAATCGATTGGTTTTACGCTATCGAAACATTCGCTGCTTTGGAGTAAATCATAGATCTTGGCCGTATAGTCATACTCATATTTTATTCTTTCTCGTTGTCTCTTTTCATGCCCTTTAGGAAGGTAAGCGAATTTTGCATAATAATTCCTTGTCCTACGCCCATCTTTACAAACGAGCTTATAAACATGGGTAACAAAATAACTAGAGAATTGTTTAATATCTATCAACGTCAGTTGCTTTGCTTCACTGGAGTCCATAAATGTATTTATAAGAGAACATAGTCGTTCAGAAGTCTCTAAGTCTATGTTCCATTTTTTACTGGCCAAAATTTCGAGTGCAGTTGCCATTATAAAATCCAACGTAATTGGCGGGGTAATAATCCTCGCACTGATTCAAGTTCTTTTGGACTAAGCGCTTTTGCAAATCTAAAAGTAACCAAGTAAGCGATACTAAAAACAACACCCGATATAACAAGCATTGTAGCGTGAGAGTAGTCCAACAGCATTATTGGTAATGTAAGGGCACCTGCAATCAATGCTGATCCGATTAACTTTGCAAGCGAGATCCATGGAAATACAGCCATCAACGAAACACTCATTAGCTTTGTAATAACGACAAGATAAACGAAACGAAGCACTGTTCCAACTATCACTGTCGCCAGTGGAGCACCAACTATACCTATCAATTCGATTAATATAACCGTAAATAAGATATTTAACGAGACCGCTAGAATAGACATTTTAAAAAGTATTTTGGTCTTTCCTACAGCCCTCACGATCGCATCGTAACTAGTGATACGGGTTAATAGCCCTAAGGTATAAACTTGAAAAATTATTACGCTATCCAAATATGCGTCAGTAAACAAGAAAGGAATAAGATGATCTGCCACCAGAAGAAAATATACTAATGTTGGGTAAATAAACATTGCCATCATTTTAATGGAACTATGCCAGAGTGTCATAACAGCATCGATATTACCTTTATGGTACTCCTCGACAAAACGTGGCATTAGTATGTTTCCCAGAGAATTGGCGATGACATTTAGCATTGGGATTTCCATTGCGCCACGTGTGTACACGGCTAATTCTTCAGGATCGTAATATCCGCTCACTATCATTTTATCAATTGCGATTCCGAGTTGCGCAATAGCTCCTGTAAATCCAATTGGCAATGAGTATGCGAGCTGTTCCTTTATTAGATAATCATCACCCTCGGGATCATCTTCAAGATTAAAAAAGGTATAAATAGTCATGATGTAAACAGCAATTAATTGCGCGATAAAAAAGTAAAACAAGCTATAAAGTACTTCAACTAATTTCCAATCGAGAAGCACAGGGATCAATATGGCCAATAAAAATCCAACATTAAATGTTGCATTTACCATGACGAACCGAGCTACATTTTTTGTACTTACCATAAAAGGTTCATATAGCTTAATTGGTATTTGAAGTAATATAAACGCTGCGATTAACCAACCATATTCTAAGAGGTTTGGATTATTGAAACCCTTTGCTAGTAGATCTATTGACAGATAGATACAAATGGACACTAGGAAAGAAATTACGAATAGTAGAATCATCGTATTTTTTACTAATCTTTTCTTTTCAGCCGAGCGAGGTAAAAAATAGTAGACACTAGACGGAATTCCAAAAACAGCAAAGTAGACTGCAAAGTTAGCTATAAGCATCACTTGCAAATAAGTGCCGTACTCATATTTGGTAAAATAACGAGTCAAGAATATCGCAAGTATAAACACACTGACGTGCTTTAACGACTTACTAATGCTGGTTAAGATAACCTGAGTTCTAAGTCTCACAGTAGTCCCTATTTGGAAGATTTTAAGGGCTGGAGCATTTGAGGAATCCCACCAATATGCCAAAGAAAATCCACTCTATCTTTACTAATATTCTGAGGGAAACCTACCCTTTTTAAACGGTGCATATCTTCACCAACTCTATTGACCCCTCTAATAGTAGACACACCAGAAATTACACTATTTGATTTCAAGCAAGCAATATGATGCTCGTTAAAATCTTCAATATGTCCACGCGGGTAGCTAAAGTGCCTAATTTTGATATTTAACTTCTTTTCTAAAGATGTAATAGATTCGGATATTTCAAAGTTAGAGAGGTCTTCGCTACAAAAAGAAAGTGGGTAATGATTGTAGCTATGAGCTCCAATTGTAATTAGTGGATCATTGGCTAGTATCTCTAATTCCTCCCAACTCATATGATAATCGCTTTCAACGGGTAAACATTTCTCACCAGCAATCTCATCAATCACAGAATGAAATTCTTCAGGTTTATGATTTGCCTGCAGATAACGCATAAATCCAAAAGCAGCCTGATAGCGTTTACTAGCTGAAGATAAGTCATAAGACTCCCCCGTTAACGGTATATTTATTTCTTGTTCCTTAATGGCAAAGAAAAAATTAATTACCGCCTGGAACCAAAGACTCTTATTCGTTCCAATTACTGATGCGTTGATATAAAACGTGGCTGGAATATTATATTTTTTTAGTACTGGATATAGGTTCTTGAAATTATCTTTGAATCCATCATCGAAAGTCAAAACTGCACTCTCTGCTTTTACATCTCCATTACTGAGTAGTTCAACTGCTTTTTCTATTGATATAATCTTGTAGAATTTATTTAGTACTTTTATAGATTCTATAACTTCTGATACTGATGTTTGGCCCGTAATTGTTCGAGAGTCCTCTTTATTGGCTATGACTTGATCTTCAAGCACTCGATGTCCATAAAGAATTGATATACCGGCGCCTGACTGTCTTCGTTTAAACAGACGAGCGATTGACCAAGGTCCACAATAAATAAAGATCCATTTAATAACTTTCTTAAGCATACAAAATTTTTATACCTTTTATCATTTAACTAACAATACTGCCAACCTACCGGTCTAGCGGGTGCGGAATAATGTAATCTCTAAAACTATTTGGATTTCCATTCTTCCCATCTTCAGCAGCTTTTACTATATTGTATGCTTCTCGAGCACTTACATAATGCAGACGATAGTTGTTGCCATCATTATAGTGAGATTCAAGATAATCGAACATTCTGTCAGTAGTATCACTTACGACAGATTTGTGATCTTGTGCTCCATGACAAAATATTTTTACAAATTGCCAATTTGGCTGCCCTTTTACATGAATGTTTTGTCGTATCCAAGCATCGATTCTTTTTGGATCATCATGTGTAGGAAACCGACTAATATCACCATCTTCAATAGTAGGGTGCCACTTGTGACGCCAATCTTTCCAATTGATAGTCAGTGGACCTTGAAAAATCATGAACTCATCGTCTAATTGAACTTGACCTACGGTCGCTTCTCGGCCCTTAAAATAAGCTGCTTTTTGTTCATTGTCAGTAGAGTAATAAATGTTATTAATCATAGGAGGTTGTGCTTGATTGAACAAAGCTGGGAAGGTGAAATCACCGTAACACCCTGCGTCCATAAGCAATGATATTTCGTTGTCGACACCACAAAAGCTCTCGCCTCTAGAATTCGCCAAAGACCAATCCCCATGTATAAACGAAAAACAGGATTTTTGGCCTTCTTTAAAGGGTTTCATATATCCATATTTGTGAAAAACATCCATGGCAGCATCTAACTTTTCAACAAAACTTTGTTCCGTATCGTGGTCGTGATGCCAATGGAGTTCAAATTCACCTATCCCCTCGGTAACTAAATGTTGAAGTCGATCTAGCTCATGTTCATGCATGAGATCCATCGCATAAAAAAGACTGTGTTTAGGATGTTGTCCATCGCTATCGACGTGTTTTTTTGCTAACGCCGGATATTTAATTTCCCATGCCTCCAATCGATCTTCATGGCCATTAAGTTCGAAATGGTCAACAAATAGAAGCATAATATCAACAGGCTCTTTAGTATGAATTGAATTGTTAAACAAACCTGTCAAATAGGAAAAGAGCCAAACATCAATCTTTTTCTTTTTTACATATATTAGTAATAATAAGAAAAATAGAATCGATAACGATACTAATGTAATAATAATAATTGTCATGTGTTTTTCGAACCTACCGCAATTTTTATACTTGCTGAATTTGTTTTGGGTGTATATTTCTAACCGCTGTACATAGACCAATATAGAAATATGTCCACACCGCATATCCTTGGTTCCCCAAGAATATATAAGTAAGCCATCCCCCCATGACCACGGCGACCGCGATTACGACTGTCTTAATTTGCATATCAACAGGCTCCGTAACCAATCGTTTCTCAACGCCCTCTACCTTACCAGTCGACTGTATTGGTGTTCCCCATATGGGATGCAACTCTATCTTATTCATAGCTGAACTAATACCAGGTGGATCACTATCAGATTTTGGGTCCGGTTCTACAAAGAATGGCTTGAATTCTACTATGCAAAGTCTAATTACCCAAAGGAACAAAAATATCCCGATTGGGCCAAGTTCTGCCATAATTTGAACGTATGAATTGTGAGGCATTCTGCCATGATAATCATTCCACTGGCCTTTACCAACCCCGGTTATTGGATACCAGGTGACCATCTGAAAACCTTGGTCCCATGCACGAGTTCTACCTTGGAACGATTTATCGTTTCCTGCGTCGAGTACCGTTTGTAATCGTTCTTGAATAGGGCCTGGAGCAAAGGACAAAACAAACAAAACCCCAATTGTAACAATTCCGCCCGTTAAACCTTTCTTTATTACATTACCATTCCCTCTAAGGGTAAGGGTACCAATGACCATTAGTCCGAGTAATACCATAACTGTTCGCGAACCGGTCTTACCTACGACAAAGATTAATATTGCGATAAAAGCTATAGCGACTAATTTCAATAAGATATTATTTTTCATTAACAAAGCAGCAAATAAAAAAGGTAAGGTTGTAACCATTAGTTGACCAAATTCGTTTGCGTTCGCATAATACCCTAATCCTTGCCATCGCCCTTGTCGGGGATCGATAAATAAGGAAGTCTCTGGATTTGCAGCTACATCTACAATAGCTTCATAACCCATATAAACAATGCAACATGACATCACTGAGAACAGAATTACGAACTGACTTGGTTTTTGCATAATACGTGACGCAAAATAATAAAAGGCAAGAGAACTAATAAATTCCCAAGTTTGGAACACAAGATCGCCTGGATTCAAGATTAGTAGACCAAAAACGGACATTCCTAACATTCCCAGCAGCAATTGATCTTGTTTCCACTTATGCTTTGCGAGCTTTTCACGATTCACTACACAACCAATTATCATTCCTAAGAACAATAAACTAAAAGGTTTTATCGCAGCTATTCCCGGAAATCTATCTTGAAAGCGGATTAGAATACTAACGATTAATCCAACCAACCCCCAAAATGGATTGATGATACTTGCAATAAAGCTTGAAAAATAGAATAGATAGGCGAATCCCATACTAAGATTTTCCTTTATGAATAATGTTTAGATCTTCGTAAACATTTTGATATTTTTCTACCATGGATAGTAAAGAATAATGTTTTGTGACATGCTCTCTCGCTCTTCGTGACATGTCATTTAACTGTTTAGGCTTGTTAAATAGATTAAGCACAAGACTTGATAAGTAAGCAATATCATCGACCTCAAATAAATGACCTGTTTCACCTTCAATAACGATTTCGGGACTACCTCCTACCTTGGATACCACAGCTGGTAGTCCTGAAGACATTGCTTCAAGAATAGTATTTGATAGTCCCTCTCTAAAAGAAGGTAAAACGAAAATATCAAGCGCATTCATCACCGCAGGAATATCTTCTCTTCTGCCTAGGAAAATGACATTATTGACCAAGTCTAACTGCTCTGTAAGTTTAACCAGAGCCTCCCTTTCAGGCCCATCTCCAACTAATAGTAGTTTTGATTTCGAGTACTGCTGGTGTATTAATGCATATGCGCGAATTAAGCTTGGATAATTTTTAACGTTTACTAAACGTCCGACAGATCCTACCAACAAAATATCTTCGTCTAAAGCCAATTCACTTCTAATTCTCTGTCTATTTGAAATATTTGGTTGGAATCTACTTGTATCGACACCATTAAGAATAGCGATAAAACGTTTCTCAGAAACTCTAAATCGCCTGGATATTTCTTTTACTAAAGCTCCAGAAACAGACAAGTTGATTTTCATTCTATTAAACAAAAATCGTTGCATAATCCTTTGTCTGAATGTGTTGAAATATAAGGTTCCATGTTCGCCATTAATAATTATAGGTGACCTATCTAATAATTTTGCGATAAAACCCGCTAACATGGTTGCCCAACCATGAGTATGTATGAAGTTGTAGTTATTTTTATTGTTAGCCTCTCGAATAGCGGATACCGCATTCATTAAACCATTAGATTTTTTGGAATCAAACAATACTTCAGAGCTGGGATTTTGTATTCGCTCACCAAGTTCTCCAAGCTCTCGTAAACAAATTACATCAATCTTAAATTTTTCTCGGTCACAACCATTGATAGTATTGACAATACCATTCTCTAAACCTCCTGTCCCAAGTGATAGCACCACATGTAGAATCTTTATTACCATTCGCTCACTTCCAAATAGTTAGATGATTTCTGGAAAAGAAAGCCCAAAAGCCGAGAATAGTAAACCACATTAGGGTTAAAAATGATCGAGCAATATTGACTAAGGGTAACCGAGATAGAATTGGAATATATCTTGAGAGTAAAACAAGCGAATATCCTAATACTTGTATCGCAGCAACAAAGCCAAATAGATGGTTTCCGGATAGAGCTATACTGGAAAGCAAAATAAGAAATAAAAACAAAGGTGATATTAAACGTAAGACCTTATGCGATATAAACTGAAATAAAATTTTGTTTTTAAATGGATTTAGCAGAGCCGGTTCCAGTTCTAATAACTGCCAATTACCTGCTAGTGTTCTTGTTTTTCTTATTTTTTCTCTGTTAGCGTCATCCGATGGTATGTCGAAAGCGATAGCTTGCGATTCAAAGATCACTCTTTTTCCGTTTAGTATCATTTTCATCGGTATAAGTACATCATCTAGAAGTGTTTGGTCAGGTATTTTTGCAAAATCAGCTCTACGCATGGCATATATTGCACCGGTTACCCCTGGTACAGATGCTATTTTTGACTCAAGAGCTCGAATGAATTTTTCATACTGCCAATAAGCATCCATCCCCTGAGAGAATTCGTTAGTATCTGGATCCAACAATATCAACTCGCCACTGACAGCTCCAACTTTTGGATTCTTAAAATGTTTAACCAAATGTAGTAACGATTCCGGTTCATGAGTCTGCCGCGCATCTGTCATCATTAGTATTTCAGCATTAGACAATTTAATGGCCTGATTAAGGCACGCTGATTTAGTGGATTTATAAGTATTCTCTATACAACTGACTCGCTCAGAATCAAAATTCTTTATTATAGCAACAGTATCATCTGAAGATTGATCGGATACAATCGAGATCTTTAGCTTATCCATCGGATAATCGATCGCCAATAAGTTCTTAAGTTTAGCTTCAATAATTGAAGAAACATTTCGGACTATTAATATAACTTCTACTTCAGGCAATTTACTATGATCTAGCCCTTGCAAATTTAAACTAGGCCTAGAGATTAATTTCGACAAAATTATTAGCAGTAGAGGATATCCGACAAAGGTAAAGATAAGTGAGGCTAAACTTATCCAGAAGACTAGTAACATACTATAACTTAGCCTCTTCGTTGAGTAATTTGGACCGAAGTTTATCGTAATTTTTATTACCCAGGGCTTTCTTAGCCATCTCGAAAAGCCTGTAGCGAAGTTGTTGCTTTATCGAATCTATACTCCATGGATTACACCAGTTTTTAACGCGTTGTGCAGTTGTGGAATGAATAACAGCGAAACGCGGAACAAGAAAAGCATAACTATCCGTAATGCTACCAGGTATAGAGTTGGCTATACATCGGTAACCGAGTGTTTTAGCAATTGCTACAACCCTCGAATCGTAACGGCCTCCCGGGGGGGCAAACACAGTAACTTCTTTTTCAAGATTTTCTTCGATTAGCTGTTTTGATTTTATAAGTTCTTCAGTAATATCTTGCTCATTCAAATCAGAAAAATAATTATGATAATGACCGTGTGATTGGATGCTCATGCCAGCTTGGCTCATCTCTTTGAGTTGCTCCCAACTCATGTAATTAGTTTGGCCGACAAAAGCAGTGTTAATGTAAAATTCAGATGTCATATTTAGACGTTTTAAAATAGGGAATGCGATAAGATAGTTAGATAAATGACCATCATCGAAGGTGACACAATTGCCGGTGATTTCGTCGTTATCTCTAAGTTGAGTTGCCAACGGAACGCTTTTTTTTATTTGAATTAGTTGTTGCTCAAAATTTCTTGCAGATACCGCATAATGTGGGTCTGAGCCTACAATATCGACAGTTTCACCGATTGCGTGATACATAAATATTGAAGCCATGCGCTATACAACCCTGCTTAGAATAATTGTCTGCAAATTGAAAATGATATGAACTTGAATATAAAAACTAGGTTCTAGCGCCCCGTAGGCGGTGCATAATTAAACCCGATACTCACAGACTCTGAATCTCCACTAAGAAAAGCCGACGTCAAACTTGTACTGCTTGCGTCTCTCTTCAAATACTGAAAAAAGAACGAAAGGGATTCTCGAGCAAAATAATTAAATTGTGTTGAATAAACTACGACATCATTTTCTATCTCAGCGCCTGCAACAGTATCAAATGAGTTTTTATTTCGTTGAAAAACGAAATTAACGTTAGATTGCGGAGCAGATGAAAGATATTGGCTCAGAGAGTAATTTAGGCTTAGTCCACCACCAAGCCGCTTCTCACTATTCTGCCCGTTTAGACCTTCATATGTAGCTCTAAAAAACTGAAAGTTGCCAGAAAGAGCATCACCAGTCACAGTATAAGTAACATTAGCAGACTTAACTTTTTGTGCATTACCAAAATTACCGACTTGATCATCGACATTGATAGAATCGTCGATAAAACTCTCACTAACGACAAAATTAACGCTGTTCCTAAGACTAATACCAATATTGTTTCTCGGATTAATCTGTCTAGAATAAAGCAGGTTAAATAATTCAGTATCGAAATTTTCATTCAATTCGTTAGTAACTCTTGCTTTTCCAAACTCTAATTGAATTTGATTGAGTCTTCCTCTACCTATCCACCTAACGAATAAATTTTCCTGTTCGAAATTAGTGCCTGTTGAATCTTGGTTAAAGCGTGTTGTAACACTGTCAAATACAAGTGAAATATCTGAAGAGGTGTTAATAGTTTTTTCATATCTAATTTCTTTTGATATGTTTACAAAATCAAAAGATTCCTGTCCGAACACATCAGAATCTTCTCCATCTCTAGTAGACTCTAAATAAGTTATTTCAGTATTAATCAGATCGAGAGGTGTAATATTAAAAAAATAGGAAGGTCTAGCCGTTATCACATTAACATCTACTAAATTACCAACTTCTTCTACCGCAAAACGATCTCGAGGAGCTTGTGAATAATCGTCTCTTAATAGAAATTCAAAATTCGAGGTCGTCGGTGAATATTCGACACTAGCGCTCAACTGATTTCTATCTTGGTCAGCGAGCTCATCAATTGAAAACCATTCTTTTGATATTGCTCCAGAAAAATCTACAGACCAAACCCCTTGTCCCTCATTCTCAAAGTTAAATGTTCCTCCACTGTTTAGTGCGGTACCGGATAATTGTTCATTGCTTTGGGCCAGATTATCACTATACCTGTAGGTAGTATATAAGGTGTAATCTAAACGCACTGCGTGTGAAGTTGTAGAAATCAGTAACACCGCTATAATGCTCGCATTGAATGCGATTTTATTGTTATTAAATTTCATTAATTAAAATTCTTCCAATACGATGCCCGATAGCTTCTCACTTCCAATCGATAAAACAGCCTGTCTGATGTTATCCTCAGTTGCAATCCCATATGGAACAACTAGAATTACTTTATGACAAATATCTAACAGAATTCGTGTGTCTGCTGAACTAGAAATTGAGGGTGCATTAACAAATATATAGCGCTCTGGATATCGAGAGACAATATTTGCCATAGTCTTTTTCATCCGTGTATCACTAAAATATTCTGCCGAACTTTCGATGCGACTACCAATGGGGATATAGCGGAGTCTATTTATAGGAGTTTCGTAAATTATTTTATCTATAAGTAAATCATCGGATTCTATAAAGTCTACTAAGCCATGTACGGGGTCGACAGAAAATAAAGCATCACATTTTTGTGTACTAATATCCGCATTGACCACTACTGATGTCTTACCTTCGTCTAATGCAAATACAGCTGCGATATTAGCGGTGACTAAACTAGAATCAAAGGAAGGTGAAATTGATGTTATCAAAGTTACGAAATTCTTTGATTCTGAACTAGCGAGTAAATTTGTTCTTAGATTACGATATTCCGTCATCAGTTTTGAATTGGTCAGGTCTTTTGAAATGATGCCCAAATTTGCCAATTCGTCTTTAGAATAAACTTTTGTTTGCTTCATTCGAGCAATATGATTTCTTGCTTTAGAGGCGACGTGTCTAGTTTCAATGCTACTTTGTGCTGACTGATTAGGTAGATCAGACATCTGACTAGCATCTTCTTCCAGATCCCCTTTCTTAGATTTACGATCTTTTAAATAGGCTGATTCAATAATACTCATAGCTTAACCTTGCACCTTTAGCCAAATCTCATAACCGTAAATAGACCAAATGACCACAACGATACTCGCAATAGTCAATTTTTTCATGAGGTCACTTCGAATTTCTACTGCGCTTTTAACTGGATGTACACTAGCTAATATCGGCAACTGTAATTTCTCTGAGATCACTCTCTGGTCTCTTATTTTTTGATCCAACAACGACAAACCAAATACGAAGCTTAATGGAATCCCAATGCTAAATAATAATCCAACTACAATTAAATGCATAAACCTTAAACCTTTTGGCGACGCAGGCAAAAATGCTTCCTCCTGAATCCTCGCGTTAATCCCCTGCTTAGCTAAATCCATATCACGGGAAATACGAGCACTTTCTCTCTGATCGATAAGCTGAGTATACTTCGATTTATTTACTGACGACTCTCTAGTAAGCTCTGTAATTTCCGCCTCAACGGAGTTAATGCGGTTCACTTTTTGGCGTTCATTACCCAATAGAACATTCAATTGTTTGTTTCTTGAGTTTAATGTCGATATGCCCGTTTGTGTGACTAGAATATCGCTACGTAAAGTTTGCGCTATAGGCGAGTCTGCCAAATCTTCTCCTTCAAATCCTTGCTTAGAGTTTCTAGCCAAAATTTCTCTTTGTATTTGGCTTTCTATGGTATCTACCTGTGCATTTATTTGTACGATATCTGGATAAGTATCCTTATATATTAGTCTCAAATCCTCAAGCTGTGCTTTAAGAGCGGTTATTCTTGCTCTAAGTGCAGTTTCTCGCTCGATACTAGCGGTATTTTTAGCCCCTCCTCCGCCAGCCAACTGTTCCTGCTGCGCTGCTAATTTAGATTCTTCTCCAAGTATCTCTATATTTATGTCTTCGATACTTCGGGTAAGTTCTAGAATTCTATTGTTGGCCGCCTGTAAAGCACCAGGAGTGGAATCTACGTTCTTTTCTCTAAATTCCTTAATAGCTTGATCTGCAGTTTGTAACTTCTTTAAATAACTCTCTGCTTGTCCATTAATAAATTGATAAGCACGTTCACTTTCTCTTTGTTTAAATAGATAACTTTCGCGAATAAAAATCTCTGACATAGCTTTTACTGCAAGATATGCTCGTTGAGGATCTTTGTCCTTAAAACTCAAATGAACAATTGTTTTACCTGTATTTGAAATATCAGTTTTTGAACGCATATCGTCCATCAAGCTGTCGACTTCTCGTTGAGGAGTTTGTTCGTTAATCCATTCTCCGAGAGTCAACACTTCGCGGAGGGTCGTTCGACTATCCATCATCGAACGCGCAAATTTTAAGGGTTCAGACAGTGCAGTCGTTTGTGCTGTTCCTTCCATAAGCGGTCTGATGATATTACGATCATCTACAATTATAGTTGCTGATGATGTAAATACTTGAGGCCACACCCATGCCATACCGGCAAAGAGCAATGATAAAATCACATATAAGGACACCACAAGCTTCTTTCTTGCCCATGCTTCTTTAATCACTAGTCGGATTAAAAATTCTACAGCAGCATTCATCAGTATATTTCTCTAAAACGTGCGTTCTGGAACAGACAGTATATCACCCGGTTCCATTGCATAATTGGTGTTCATATCACCACTATTAAAAATATCCCCTAGCTCTATTTCGATTGATTGTAACTTTCCGTCATTACGTCGAAATAATTTTGTTCCATTTGGAGAAGCAAAATCATTCAAACCACCAGCAGCTAATACGACATCAAGAACAGTCATTCCTTGCCTGTAAGTCAAGGATAAAGGAGAACGAACGGCTCCAGTTACTCGAACCCTTGAAAGATATTCGTGGCTCCGTAATTCTATAAGAATAACTGCAACATTAGGTTGTTTAATATACTCTGACAAACGTGTCTCTATTTCGCTTGCAACTTCTTGAGGTGACCGACCACCAGCTAGAACTTCACCAATCAAAGGGACAGAAATTTTTCCATCTGGCCTAACGGGTACCGAGATCGATAGATCGGGATGTTTCCATACGTCAACTTGAACTTTATCATCGACACCAATTAGATAATTAGCAACCAATAGTTTCTTATTACTGCTCGGTTCCGGTCCATAACTCACTGATTTAGGAGTAGTACCGCAGCCAACAATCGCCAAAATTAATACCAATATTGTTATATTTCTCATATTATTTTCCTTATCTAGCCCCTTTACCTAATAGTATCACTTCTACTGTTTGTAATAAAATGAAAGCATCCATAAATATAGAGTGATTTTTAACATAATAAAGATCATATTGTAGTTTATTATATGCATCTTTTTCACTGGCTCCGTAGGGGTATTTTAATTGCGCCCAGCCGGCTAATCCAGGTTTAACACTGTGTCTAGCTTGAAAGAAGGGAATTTGTTTTTCCAGCTTTGTTACGAACTCGGGTCTTTCCGGCCTTGGGCCTACAATGCTCATGTCACCTCTAAATATGTTGAGTAATTGAGGTAACTCATCAATTCTTACTTTTCGTATAAACATACCTATCCTAGTGATCCTTGCATCTGACGGTGAAGCCCATTTTGCCTCACCGTCTTTTTCTGCATCCACAATCATGCTTCTAAACTTTAGTAAATCGAAGTGTCGACCGTCCTGACCTACTCGCGTTTGACGGTAGAAAATAGGCCCTTTAAATCCACTTTCCAAATAGATTAATACGGCCGTGATAATTAGAAGTGGAAGCATAAATAACAAAATAACAAAACTAAGAGAAATATCGAATACCCTACTAAGCATATTTCCAATACCGCCTTTAGGACCACTGTCACTAAAGATCATCCAACTAGGGTTCAACATATCTAGCCTCAACATGCCTTTTTCTCTTTCCCAAAAGGCAACAAATTCAATTACATTAATATTTGAAAGCTTACAACTTAGTAGAGCATCAACCGGCATTTTTTTTCTGCGATCATTTATCGCTAATACAACTTCATCGATACCATACTCCAGACAATATTCGGCTAAATCGTCTCCAGTATTTACCAAGTATTTCTCTGAAATTTTTAATTCTTCATCAGCAATCTGAACGAAGCCGTGGATGACGTAACTAGCGTAAGAAGGCGAAAGAACCCTCGCCGGCGGCGCATCGACATCATCCTGTTCCCAGTTCGAATCAAGTATGTTTGCTGCAAAATCGCCAACACCTAACACAAGTATTTTTCTTCTAAGCGCTCTGCCATCAACAGTATGATATAAAATTGTTCTCAATATCGACACGCCTAACAATGAAAAGCCTACTGCTATTCCGAAGATACCTCGGCCGATTAAGACTTCTGGGAATACATAATAAACAACCAACAATCCTAAGGAACCTAAAATTAAGCTTATAGTTACCCTTTGAAGAATTTGAGTGAAATAGTGCTTTCCTCGAGGCGCTGGAGTCTGATATTGACCCATAGCAATCATTGATAAAGTCATGAATAAAGAATAGATGAAAGCTTTTAATGGAAGTCTTTCCAGGCTTTCGATTACAGGTTGCCACTCAACAGTTTGAAAACGAAAATACACAGCCGCGTATACGTACAGGAACAATAATGCAAATTCCGCTAACAGCAGAAACAAGTAGGTTGTTCTAAAATGATGATTAAATACTTTAAATGTGACCATAATGCCTTAATCTATATAACTCTTATTCAGCTTCACCATAGCGAAACTTATACTAAGAGGTACGTTTATATTTGTTTTAAATTAGTTTAAGCAATTTTGCTAAGCGAATCTAAATGTTTAGAAGAAAGAGTCGCTAGAATGTAAGTATATATGAGGATTTTGAAAGTAGAGCGTTTTTTCACCACATCCTTCAAATTTCTTATAAATCACTTAGTTAGATATGTAGATAGATAGTTATTTTCCCTAATCTCACTCAAAACTAATGGAAAAGTTTGTCTTGAGAATCAATATTAATATCCCTATCTTATAACTACCTGAAGCGCGCCGAAGGATACAAACAGAATTTAGTTCTGTCAATAGCCCTTCGCTGATATTCCATTGGTTTGCCTAACTGACCATTACAATCAAGCATTCAAATGAGAAAGAGTTCTCATTTGAATGCTTGGCTAATGCCTTTTTAGAGGAATAGTATCCGTAATAATTTACCTAAACGGTAGAAAACCGCTCAGTCAACCAACTTGTTACCAATTTAGTTAGATTCTCCCGATCTTCTTCCAGTGGGAAAATATGCTCAGCGTCTTCTAAATATGCCGTTTGAAGATGATCTCCAAATTGAATATCCTCAAAAACATCAGACAGTTGCTCTTTGTAGTTACAAGGCCAACTCGCAGTAAAGATGCAAAGTAAACTGCTTTTCCTCCGGATGAAATCTCGATAGTCTTTTGCTACTTTTTCTTTAGGTGGCTTATGCCAAGTCATATCAATTGTATCTAGAGTAGTCGTCGCTTTGGGTTTTAAAAATGGGAATAATTTAAAAATTATCATTTTTGCCATAGTAAACCAAGATCCAATACTTAGAAGCTTTGGAGCATATAAGTTAAAATAGTATTTTTTCGTGGGGTAAGTATAACCATCTACACATATAGCCCCTACAACTCGTTCGTCACGAGCCATTGTCTGATGTGCATTATCTGCACCAGTACAAATACCAAGTGTGACGAAATTAATATCGCCCTGCTCTTTTCCAAGAAAGTCGATAACATCCTTGATATCCTCCTTGTGCTGCAACTTATGAAGCCGGCTATCTTTGTGCTTTTCGCTGTCTCCTATTCCAGATAAATCAAATCTAAAACTTCTAAACCCAAGTTTCGCAAATTTCCTGGCTAACTTAACGTACAGCCTATAAGGGCCAATATGGGGTAGTAGTCCTGAATTCATAAAGAGGATCGTTGGTAATTTATTCGACTCTTTGTTTACCTCGCTTTGAGTATAAACACCAACAAGTTGCTTGTTAATTGTATATGCAATTTCCTTCACTGTTACTCTCCTTTCATCTTAGCAACTAAAACATTTAGGCTCTTACCTGGTAAATAAACCATCATATCTGTGTAGGTTTCAATAGGTTCGATGGAATCTTCAACAAAATGAAATTCGGTATTCGTGGGAATATCATCTAGTTGTTTTGCAAAAGAATTCACTTCAGCACCTGAATTAGAAGTGATCGTGATAATTTTTCTACAGTCTTTTAGTTTCTCACTATCAAATAGATTTGCAGATTCAATTGATTTTCGAGAATCATCTGGAAAATTAAACCCGATGATTTCATTCTTGCCGGCTTTTGCTTCATTCTTTCGAATATAGTTCAAGTGTCCCAATGTTGAAATATATTTACTGATCAATTGCTCAACATACGCTTGGCCACTTATAACCGGTTCCCAAAGGATTAACTTATCCACATTATCTGGTAAAGCAAGTGATGCTAGAGTTGCACCAAATCTAAAACCAATCATCGAAATTTCATCAAACCCACTACGTATTTGAAGCTCATCAACTGCTGATTTAATATCCTGTTTCCATCTATTGACATGTGCTTCCTCGTCATCTCCAAGAGAGTCCCCCGCGGCATAATAGTCAAATCTTAGAACATGAAAGCCAGCTTGCGATAATTTTGCAGATAAATACCTATAGGTAAGATGAGTATTTAGGCTTTCTAAATAGATCGGACTACATAGCAATACCGCTCCTCTATTCTCTCTTGTAGGCCATTGATACATCCCAAACAAAGAATCGTCTGGACCAAAATAGTAGGGCTCATAAGTGATCGCTTTTTGAGACTCATCTACTTCTCTTCTTACAGCGTTCTCGCCTTCGACACTCGCAGCTATTTGTTCCAATGTATCTCGAATAAGTGATGCAGGGTCCAACTCTAAACCGTAATCTTCTTTCGCTTTCCATACTGCCTCTAATACCAGCATAGAATGACCACCTAACTCAATAAATTTATCATAGACACCTATATTCTCGACACCTAATAAACTAGTCCACATTTCAGCAATCTGTTTTTCAACCTTTGAAATAGGTTCGACATAATCGGCAGCAGTATCTAGATCATCTGTAGAAGGCTCTGGGAGTGCTTTCCTTTCAATTTTTCCATTTGGAGATAGTGGTAAACTTTCCATTTCTACAAAAACTTGTGGGACCATGTAGTTTGGTAGGCCGAGCCCAAGTACCTGTCTCATATCATCTGAAGTTACTAGAGCGTCGTCTTTTGTTTCGATATAAGCGACAATCTTTTTATCGCCTGGTTTATCTTCCCTGACTATAACAACACACTGCTTGATACCTTCTATTTCAGCAAGCCTTGATTCTATCTCTCCTAATTCGATTCTCAATCCACGAATTTTGACCTGGAAATCAATTCTTCCGAGGTATTCAATCTGTCCATCACTTAGATGCCTAACCAAATCGCCAGTTTTGTAGAGCTTTGCCTTGGGATCGTTTGAATAAGGGTCGTCGATAAATTTTTCTGCTGTTAATTCGTCTCTATTTAAGTAACCTCTTGCAACCTGTATTCCGCCTATATGGAGTTCGCCAGCAGAACCTACTGGGATGGGATTTAGGTTTTTATCTAAAATTAAAATTTTAGTGTTTGCAACAGGTCGGCCTATAGGTACTATTTTCTTTCCATAGTTTGGGTCACATTCCCAATAAGTTACGTCTACTGCCGCTTCGGTTGGACCGTATAAATTATGAAGTTTTGAATTGCTAAACGAAAAGAACTGTTTTTGTAATTCATACGGTAAAGCCTCTCCACTGCAAAAGATTTGTCTTATCGTTTCACAGCTCTTTGAGTCGGCATGGTCGACAAAAATCTGTAACATCGAAGGTACAAAATGCATAGTAGTAATCGACTTAGTTTCGATCAAATCAGCCATATATCTGACATCCTGATGTCCACCTGGTTTCGCCACCACAAGTTTGGCTCCGAAAATTAGTGGCCAAAAGAATTCCCAAACAGATACGTCGAAGCTATAGGGAGTTTTTTGTAGAACAACATCCTGAGCTGTTAATTGATACTCTTCTTGCATCCAAATTAAACGGTTTATGATTCCACTGTGTTGATTCATAACCCCTTTCGGATTTCCTGTAGAGCCGGACGTATATATAATATACGCGAGGCTATTTGGAGTATTCACTAACTCTGGATTCTCTACACTAAACTCTTGTATATCGTCCCAACACTCGTCTAACGCGATAATCTTTGCGTCAGTATCAGGAATCACAGTAGTTAGATGCTTTTGAGTGAGTATTATTGGAGCTGCAATATCTTCCAACATAAAAGCAAGCCGAGCTTCTGGATAATCGGGATCAAGAGGAACATAGCCACCGCCGGCTTTTAAAATACCATAAAGTGAAATGACCATTTCTAACGACCGTTCCATGCATACACCGACTTTCGTTTCTGCGGTCACTCCATTCTTTCTCAAGTATCCAGCTAATTGGTTAGCTTTTTCATTCAACTCACCATAAGATAATTCATTCCCCTCGAAATCCAATGCTATTTTATCTGGGTGAACCACAACTTGCCGCTCAAATATTTGATGTAGACATTGATCGGTTGCGTAGTTTTTTGCTGTTTTGTTCCATTCTACAAGAATTTTTTCGCGCTCTTCTGGCAATACGATTGAATAACTTGATAGAGGTTGATCTGGATTTTCTACTATTGCTTCTAATAAAAGATGAAATCTTTTCAATAATAAATGGATAGTTTCAGCTTCAAATAGATCCGAACGATATTCAAAGCGCATATCGTACCCATCTGTTTTTTCACGGATTGTCATGGATAGATCATATTGTGAACTCCTACGCTGTGCTCGAACTTCTGAGAGTTTCGTGTCTCCAATTTGGAGACTTTCAGGTTGCAGCATTTGCACTTGAAACTCCATATCAAAGAGTGGATTTCTATTAGTCTCCCTAGCCGGGTTTAATTTCTCAATTATCGTATCGAGCGGCATTGAATTATAACGATAAGAATTAAAACAACTCTTTCGAACTCTAGATAGTAATTCTCGAAAAGTAGGGTCTCCTGATAAATCACTTCTTAAAACAAGCGTACTAACAAAAAATCCAAATAGGTCATCAGTCTCTTTCAATCTGCGATCTGCAAATGGAGTCCCAGCTAGAATATCAGTTTCCCCAGACCACCGGTGTATTAGTGTTTTAAAAACAGAGAGCAATGCAATGAACATTGTCATCCCTTGTTTTTTAGCCATAGTCTCAAACTTTTGAATCAACTCCTTATCTAATTCTAGATATATTCGATCGCCATCAGAATTGAGTTCAATACTTCGTTGTTTATCGTATGGCAAACTCATCGGAACCACATTCGCAAGTTGTTTTTGCCAATACTTCCAGCTTTGACTCAAATCCTCTGTCTTATGCTTATCTAACCGCCAAAGAGAATAGTCGGAAAACTGAATGCTTAACGCAGGAAGTTCTGGTTTTTCACCAGTATTATAGTACTTATACAATTCTGTGATTTCTAGATTTAACAGACCTAAAGAGCGTCTATCAAAAGCGTTGTGGTGAACCATAAAATGAAATATGTGATTATTCTCTTCACATTTGATTAGATGTATTCTGACAACTGGTCCATTGACCAAATCGAATGGCATTTGAATATTACTATCTAACAAGGGTTGTAACTTTTCAGGTGTTTCAGATAAATCGCTGAAAGGCATGTCTATTTTCAATAAAGGGTGTATTTTTTGAACAACCTTTCCTTTAACAACATCAAATGTAGTTCTTAAAGATTCATGCCTTTCTATCATCCCATTGATGGCAGAATGAAGCGCCTGACTATTCAATTCACCTTCTATTCTTATAGCCCGGTATATATTGTAAACAGGACTTGAAGGCAGAAGCTGGTCTATAAACCAGAGTCTTTGTTGTGCATCAGCAGCCGGAAATATTTGGATGGTGTCTTCCTTTTTTTGTACGGAGTTTGCTGCAACAGATTCACTAGACTCGCAAATTTTATCCATTTTGGTGTTAGTCCTCAGTTCTAATTTTATTTTATTTTTGTGCGTATTCAAATTTTGATGGAATAGCGTTAAATAATTGTAGTTTAAACTTATGAAAATAACATAAGATTATTAACCTTATTTATCGCAAAACAATTGGGATTTACAAGGAAGTACAAGGCTGATTTATGAAAATCGAAGCTAATAACCGTAGAATTGTAGTTAAGTTTTTAGCTTCTTATCGATTTCTATATAGAAAAAAATCCCTAAACTAAAATTCTTGTGTCCCTTCCTTACTATCCAAAATACTATGTTAATTTCATCATTAATCAAATACATATTCAAGTCATACATCCTAAAATGAACTGACTGATAAGGAGACTGCTTCGTGTGCAAGCGTTACAATTCGTAGATTTTATCGCTTATTCAAAACTTTCTTAAATGTCATATGCCAAACGGTAAAACTTCTCCTTCGATAACGATACAACCATTTTACTTAATAATTCCTTGTTCAAAAATTCGCTAGCACTCAGCTTACTCCACTGTAACCGTAATTAATGTTGATACCACTGGTGGATTATGAGGGCGATGCAGGTAATCTCCCAATATAAGTTGTAAGGTGTGTATGCCCGGCTGCAAAGTGACAGTGGTCTCTGTTTGCCCCCCGCCAAAGTGAGTTACCTGACTTCCAAGAGGCTTGGTAAGATCAGGAAGCTCATTTCCGTCAATCAATAGATGATGATGACCTGAATTCGTTTTCTTAGTTCCAGCAGGCGATACTGACATCCCCTTTAACCCAAATTTGATTATGAAAGTCGATGTGACTTTATCTCCGTTTTTAGGTGAAACTATATAGACACTAGGTTTCTTGAATTGTACCGAATGACTCTCTTCAGACTCACTGTGAGCGAGTAGGTTTAACGAAAATGTTAATAAACATAAAAAAGCGAAATATTTAAGCATACTATGAATCCTTCATCGTGAATAATCTTGGAATGGTCAAGAGTACAAAAAACTATAATTTGAGGTATATTGTAACAAAATTACAGTAAAATTGGAGCCGCTTTTCAATACGGCAACAAAAAGGCGCCTATTGGCGCCTTCAACAATAAGTATTCAATTGAATACTTACCAACCAGTTACTTCTTTTAGAGCAGAACCGATGTCTGCTAAACTTCTAACGGTCTTAACACCAGCATCTTCCAATGCAGCGAATTTCTCATCCGCAGTACCTTTTCCACCGGAAATGATAGCACCGGCATGTCCCATTCGTTTACCAGGAGGAGCCGTAACACCCGCAATATAAGATACAACCGGTTTAGTAACATTCGCTTTAATATAAGCTGCCGCTTCTTCTTCTGCGGTTCCACCAATTTCACCAATCATAACAATAGCTTCGGTTTTTGGGTCATTTTGAAACATTTCTAATATATCAATGAAGTTTGAACCTGGAATTGGGTCTCCACCAATACCAACGCAAGTTGATTGCCCGAATCCTGTATCTGTTGTTTGCTTCACTGCTTCGTAAGTTAATGTACCTGAACGAGATACGATTCCAACTCGGCCAGGTTTATGGATATGGCCAGGCATAATCCCAATTTTGCATTCTCCTGGTGTGATCACACCTGGACAATTTGGTCCGATTAAACGAACACCAAGTGCGTCACACCTCACTTTTGCATCAAGCATATCAAGTGTTGGGATGCCTTCAGTAATACATACAATCAATTTGATTCCACCATTTGCAGCTTCTAAAATAGAATCTTTACAAAATGGAGCAGGAACATAAATAACACTTGCTTCGGCACCAGTGGCTTCAACGGCATCTTTTACGGTATTAAAAACGGGAAGTCCTAGGTGAACTTGACCGCCTTTACCTGGTGTTACACCACCCACCATTTTTGTGCCGTATTCTATTGCTTGTTCTGAATGAAATGTTCCTTGCGAACCGGTAAAACCTTGGCAAATTACTTTCGTATTCTTATCGATTAAGATGCTCATTTATTTGCCCTCCGCTGCTGCAACAACTTTTTGAGCAGCATCTGCTAACCCTGATGCTGCAATTATGTTTAGTCCGCTATCTGCCAATACTTTCCGACCTTTTTCTGCATTATTGCCTTCTAAACGAACGACAACAGGCACTTCAACACCGACTTCTTCGACTGCGCCTATGATACCTTCGGCAATCAAATCACAGCGTACAATACCGCCAAAGATATTAACTAAAACAGCCTTAACATTATCGTCAGTTAAAATTATTTTAAATGCTTCGACAACTCGTTCTTTAGTAGCACCACCCCCAACATCAAGGAAGTTTGCAGGCGAACCACCATGCAGATTGACGATATCCATCGTTCCCATTGCAAGTCCAGCGCCGTTAACCATACAGCCAATGTTTCCATCGAGAGCAACATAGTTAAGCTCAAAAGACGCAGCATGAGCCTCTCTTTCGTCTTCTTGAGACGGATCATGCATGTCTTTTAGTTTTTGGTGTCGATAAACCGCATTACCATCGATTCCTATCTTTGAATCCAAGCAATGTAAGTCACCCGCTTCTGTAATTACCAATGGGTTAATTTCTAAAAGAGCTAAATCCATATCATGGAATAATTTAGACAGTTGCAGGAATATATGGGTGAATTGCTTCACTAACTTACCTTCTAAACCTAATTTAAAAGCTAGTTCTCGACCTTGATATGGTTGAGCACCAACTAATGGGTCAATCGCTGCCTTGTGAATTTTTTCCGGCGTTTCTTCAGCAACTTTTTCTATCTCGACGCCACCTTCAGTAGAGGCCATGAATACGACTCGGCGAGTCGAACGATCAACAACTGCGCCTAAATAGAGTTCATCCGCAATATCAGTGCAATCTTCTACTAAAATCTTAGATACCGGTTGCCCGTTAGCATCCGTTTGGTAAGTAACAAGATTCTTGCCTAACCATTGTGCGGCGAAATCTTTCGCTTCTTCTTTTGAAGTAATTAGTTTTACTCCGCCAGCTTTGCCCCGGCCGCCAGCGTGGACTTGGGTTTTGACAACCCATTTGTCACCGCCAATTTGTCCAGCAGCTTCAAAGGCCGCTTTGGGCGAATCTACCGCAATGCCGCTTGATACTGGCAATCCATACTCTTTAAAGAGTTGTTTGCCCTGATATTCATGTAAGTTCATGATGATTTTCCAAAATATTAGTTAGTGAGAATGATAATTTGTAAATACTATTCTGAGTTTAAGGATAGTCTATATATGCATAAACTACCCTTTTGTGCTGATTCTACTCATTTTGAATGCAATTTAGCGCGTTACTTGGCAAGCGACAAATAACTTAATTTGATGGTAAAGCGTTAAACGCCTCGATTAAGCATCATATTACGTATATGCCCAATTGCCTTTGTTGGATTAAGTCCCTTCGGACAAACACTGACACAATTCATTATTCCACGACAGCGGAAAAGGCTGTAGGCATCATCCAAATCTTCTAACCTAGACTCTGTCTCCGTATCACGGCTATCAATAATGAACCGGTACGCTTGCAATAAACCAGATGGCCCGACAAATTTGTCTGGGTTCCACCAAAATGAAGGGCATGCAGTGCTACAGCAAGCGCATAAAATACATTCGTACAAACCATCCAGTTTTTCGCGATCTTCAGGCGATTGTAAATGCTCTCTAACGGGTTGCTCGTCGTTATTAATTAAATACGGCCGTATTTTTTCATACTGTCGATAAAATTGAGCCATGTCGACGACTAAATCTCTAATCACTGGTAATCCAGGAAGTGGTCGGACGGTTATTTTCTTTCCTTTCAAAGACGATAAAGGGGTTATGCAAGCTAATGCATTTTTACCATTAACATTAACGCCATCAGAACCACATACCCCTTCTCGACATGAACGTCTAAAGCCGATTGTTGGGTCTTGTTCTTTTAGGAGCTGTAATGCATCCAGCAACATCATGTCTGAACCGGGCTCAATTTCCAGTTCGTAATCTTTCATGCTCGGTTTTTTATCTTTATCTGGGTCGTACCGATAGATAGAAAATCGCATATTTATCTCTCTTATAATTCAATATTTAACAATTTCGCCTCATCATTCGAGACAAAAATTTGACTAATAGGTTCTTGCTTTCGGTGGGAAAGCCTCAACAGTTAAAGGTGACATATTCACTTCTCGTTTATCCATTTCATGAGTACCAGGATAATATAAGCTATGAGTTAACCAATTTTCATCATCACGCTCAGTAAAATCTTCGCGGCTATGCGCTCCCCGGCTTTCTTCCCGGAAATTAGCAGCCTTTGCAGTCGCTCTTGCTATCGCCATTAAATTATCAAGTTCCAGACATTCGATACGCATGGTATTAAATGCCTTAGATTTATCGAGCAACGCAGCACTCTTGAGCTTCTCTGCAACTGTTTCAAGTTCAAGAATCCCTTTTTCCATTAACTCACCGGTTCTAAATACACCGAAATTATTCTGCATGATCTGTTGCATCTGAGCTTTGATTTCGAAAGGGTCATCGCCATTTTCAGAATCTTCCCAGCGATTAACTCGAGCAAGTGATCGATCTAAATTTGCTTGAGTTATTTCGTTTTGCGGCAAACCGTTAGCGAGGGACTCTTCCAAATGAAGTCCAGCAGCTCTTCCGAAAACAACTAAATCTAATAGAGAGTTACCACCTAAACGATTGGCACCGTGCACAGAAACACATGCAACTTCGCCAACGGCATATAGCCCGTCAACAATATATTCTTCCTCTCCCGCGGTTTTCCCTATAACTTGCCCGAATTTATTAGTGGGAAGACCTCCCATCATGTAATGACAAGTAGGAACAACCGGAATCGGTGCGTCAGCAGGATCAACATGAGCAAATGTTTTCGATAATTCACACACCCCCGGAAGACGCTTATTCAACGTATCAGCCCCAAGGTGATCAAGTTTTAACATGACATGATCACCATTTGGACCGCAACCGCGCCCTTCTATGATTTCTTTAGTCATTGAGCGAGCCACAACATCGCGACTGGCTAGATCTTTTGCGTTAGGCGCATAACGCTCCATGAAACGTTCGCCGTCTTTATTAATTAAATAACCACCTTCGCCACGACACCCTTCAGTGACCAAAACGCCCGCTCCAGCAATTCCAGTGGGATGAAATTGCCACATTTCGATATCTTGTACTGGAATTCCAGCCCTAAGTGCCATTCCAACACCGTCGCCGGTATTGATGAGAGCATTAGTGGTCGATTGATAAATTCTTCCTGCCCCGCCAGTCGCAAAAACTGTTGCTCGAGATTCGAACTGTACGAGCTCCCCTGTTTCGATCGACATTGCGATAACACCACAACATTGCCCATCATCGTTCATCACTAAATCAATGGCGTACCACTCGTTAAAAAAGTTAGTTTTAGCGGCTAGATTTTGCTGATAAAGCGTATGTAATAGTGCGTGACCTGTACGGTCAGCCGCCGCTGCAGTTCTTGCAGCTTGCTCACCACCGAAATTAAGTGATTGACCGCCAAAAGGCCTTTGGTAGATCTTGCCATTATCGAGTCTCGAAAAAGGTAATCCCATATGGTCGAGTTCGATAACCGCTGCTGGACCTTCTTGACACATATACTCAATCGCATCTTGGTCACCAATATAATCCGATCCTTTTACTGTGTCGTACATATGCCAGCGCCAATCGTCTTCGTGGGTATTTCCGAGAGCTACAGTGATACCGCCTTGGGCTGATACTGTATGTGATCGTGTTGGGAACACCTTAGAAATAAGTGCGACTTTTTGTCCAGATTTAGCCAATTGAAGAGAAGCACGCATTCCTGCTCCACCTCCTCCAACGATTACAGCGTCAAATGAGAGTACTGGAATGGACATTTAAAAACCCCACAAAATTTGGGCGCCCCAAAGGAGAAACGCTAAACACAATATTATTACGACCACTTGAAATACCAATCGTAAGGCAAGGATATTCAAATAGTCCGTTGAAATGATCCATAGACCAATCCAAGCGTGAAAACAGAGGCTTAAGATAGCAAGGAAAGAGAATATTTTAATTTCCGTCTGAGCAAACAATCCCTGCCACACAGAAAAGTGTAAATCTGGCGTTGAGAGTACAAATACGCCTATATATATTGAGTATGCCGCTAATATCACAGCACTCACTCGTTGGATCATCCAATCATGCAAGCCACTACGGCCCACGCTGGTCACCGACTTTACCATATCCAAACTCCTAGCCCGACAGCAGCTAATATGCCTAAAATTATTACCAATTTAGAAGCTAACACACCGCTCTCTAACGACTCGCCAATACCTACATCCATTAGTAGATGCTTGCAGCCAGCAATAATATGGTAGGTCAAACTTGAAAGAATAAACCAAGTGATAAATTTAGCGCAATCACCACTAAGCATCGATTTAACTTGTAGAAACCCCGCTTCCGAGTTAAGTGATCGTTCCAAAGTCCACAAGCAAAAGGGGACTGCAAGAAACAGCAATACGCCCGTTACGCGATGTAGAATGGAGGAAATTGCAGTAATTGGCCATTTAAAGGCCGCCATTGTGGAAAGAGTTACATTTCCAGGTCTATTTGTTTTCACGATATCTGTTCTTCTCGACGTTTGTGAATTGGAGACTGTATGTGCTTTAATTTTAGGCAAAAAATAATATTTCTGCTAAGCTTTTTTAGTCACTTATAGATTTAATCTTTATAAGTCGACATCAGATGACTCAATCTCGACAGTACAAAGCTGGCGCAATTATATAAGCCTAATATACTGAATACAAATGTATTCTTTAATTATACTTATAGTGAACAAGATTGTTCAATTTATAGTCATTTAGAGTAAAAAATCAATTTATTATAATTGACAAAATATTTATAGCTCTTATAGTAGCGCGCAATGAGTGGGATAAAAGAGTAATCAATCAACTGATTGAAAGATAATAATGCCCCCATTTAGCATATTTCGATTCCAAGTGATTTGTGATGCGGACTTCGTGAATAGAGAGCGAAGTTGTTCAAGTAAGCATCTCAACTTTACCTATTAGATGACAGTTTAAAAGCTCTGGCCACGGTTCAAATGTGGTCGATTACAGTCGACTAAACTATCAAAAAAATTCTTATTTTAGGAGTTAGTCAAAATGACGGACAAGACCGCCAAATTAACGTTACCGACAGGAGAGACTCTCGATTTGGAGATGTATACTCCAAGTTTGGGTAACGACGTTATCAATGTTGCTAGCTTGGTAAAAAATGGTGTTTTCACCTATGACCCAGGTTTCATGTCTACTGCATCCTGCGAGTCTAAAATAACGTTCATTGATGGTTCTAAGGGAGTTTTGCTCTATAGAGGATACCCAATTGATCAATTAGCTGAAGATTGCGACTTCATGGAAGTGTGCTACTTGTTATTAAATGGAGAGTTACCAACAGCTGATGAAAAACAGCTTTTTGTTGATAGAATTAACAATCATACGATGCTCAATGAGCAATTAACTCATTTTTTCAATGGTTTTAGAAGAGACGCTCACCCGATGGCTATTATGGTAGGAGTTGTCGGTGCTCTGTCTGCTTTCTATCATGATTCTCTTGATATTAATAACGAATCACATCGAACAAAAAGTGCATTCCGTTTACTCGCTAAAGTTCCGACTATTGCCGCAATGTGTTACCGATATACCATCGGTAAGCCATTCGTTTATCCTAGAAATGAAATGAGTTACGCAGAAAACTTCCTAAATCAGATGTTTTCCATGCCTTCACACGACGATAAACCTGATCCCGTTTTAGTAAAAGCGATGGACAAGATCTTTACTTTACACGCAGATCACGAGCAGAACTGTTCTACCTCTACTGTTAGATTAGCCGGCTCTTCAGGTGCTAATCCTTTTGCATGTATTTCGTCTGGAATCGCGTCGCTTTGGGGACCAGCTCATGGCGGAGCAAACGAAGCTTGCTTACGAATGCTGCATGAGATCGGAGATGTTAGTCGTATTCCAGAATTTATTAAACGGGCAAAAGACAAAGATGACCCTTTCCGTCTCATGGGATTTGGCCACCGTGTCTATAAGAACTTTGATCCTCGAGCGAAAGTAATGCGAGAGAGTGCACACGAAGTATTAAAAGCAACAGGAAAAGCTAATAGTCCTATTCTAAAAGTAGCGATGGAACTCGAAAGAATTGCGCTCGAAGACCCTTACTTTGTGGAAAGAAAACTTTATCCTAATGTCGATTTTTATTCTGGCATCATTCTGAATGCGATTGGTATTCCCATGAATATGTTTACGGTTATTTTTGCCCTCGCACGAACGGTAGGCTGGGTATCACATTGGAATGAAATGATTGCGGAACCAACTCAAAAAATTGGTAGACCTCGACAGTTGTATACTGGTGAATCTGAAAGAGATGTCACAACTATTGATAAACGTTAGACGGTGAAACAAATAAAAAAGGGCGCTTTTTGCGCCCTTTTTTATTTTATTAACGATTTATAAACTAACTATTCTGGAAGTTTTTACTTACTAGTCCTCTTCAAAATTAAGAGATATAGCGACAATCTTCCGCATAAAGTCCCTTTCTTTACGGAATCGCTTCTTTAGATCTTCCATTTCTCGCTCTAACTGATGTACTCGTACATCCATTGGCGTCGCGTCACCAGGAAGAACTGATTCTACTTTTAGGCAAGTATCACTCGTTGTTGAGTCTTTCCCCGCACCATTCTCGGCAATGATTTCTTCTGTTACTAATTTGACGATTTCGCCATCAATTTTTGTTTTCTCCTCAAGAAATCCGTAAAGTAATAAACGATCACAAGTCGTGTTAATTATTCGTGGTACACCCTCACTAAAATCGTAGATTAACTGGAATGCTTCAGCGGTAAATGAAGGGTTGTTATCCCATTCGACCTTCGAAAGTCTATGTTCGATATAAGACTGAGTTTCTTCACCATCCAGATGAGCTAAATGATAAGAGGCGGTGACTCGTTGACGTACTTGTTCTAGTACGGGGGCTCTCAAATTCTCTCTAAATTCAGATTGTCCGAGTAAAAATATCTGCAGTAGAGTCTTTCCATCATGAACCATGTTAGATAGCATCCGCAGCTCTTCAATAGTTTCAAAAGGGAGATTTTGTGCTTCATCAACCACTAACATACAACGCTTTCCATCTTTACTTCTAGCGACAAAGAAATTTTCCAAGTTCTTTAGAAGGGAAGACTTTTTGTTGTCTTTGTGAGCCAAACCAAAAGCTGCGGCAACCATTCTAAGAATATCAGTCGAATCTAGTTGCGTATTAATTAACTCAGCAGCAACTACATCGTCTTTTGACTCCAAAGTATGAAAAAGTGTGCGTACCAAGGTGCTCTTACCAGTTCCAACGTCACCGGTTACAACGATAAAGCCTTCTCCTTGAGAGAGGCCATATTTCAGATAGGCAAGTGCTCTCTTATGGGTACTACTTCCAAAAAAGAAAAAAGGATCTGGTGCTAATTGGAATGGCTTTCCAGATAGTTTGTAATAAGACTCGTACATTAGGTTTCCTTTTGCTAAAAAATGCCATTGTTCGGGATTCTTAACCCCTTATTTTTATAGGCTTCCTTTAGATTAGTTCAATCTACGTATTGTACGCAAAATTTTTTTTCAAATCATCCAAAAAAATGAGCTCTGATTCAAATTTAGTAACTAATTTGCACTCACGACAAGAACTGCTAAGATATTGTTTTTACGAATTAAACATTTATTTAATAAGAGCCTCCTCTTTATGTGTGCAATGCAAAAAAACACCACTCCCTGTTACTATAGCGAATACTTGGACCTTACACGTTTTTTGGATGCTCAAAATCCAGTTAGTGGTCAGTATCAAGAAGAAGAAGCACATGACGAAATGCTTTTTATCATCGTTCACCAAGCTTATGAACTTTGGTTCAAGCAAATTTTGCATGAATTACGATCGATTATAGATATATTTAATGAAGACTCCGTTGACGAGAAATATCATGGGAAGATTATTCAAAGACTCGATCGTATTATAAAAATACAGAAAGTTCTCAACGACCAAATAACGATTCTAGAGACAATGACACCACTTGATTTTTTGGACTTCAGAGATTATTTAATACCGGCTAGTGGATTCCAGAGCATTCAATTTAAAGAAATTGAAATATTACTCGGGCTAACAATGAAATACAGAATCAATTTTGATAAAAAATCATTCTATAACCGCCTTAATGATAAGGACCGAAAGTATTTGCTAAACTTAGAAGAGCAACCTAATTTGTTCAATCTAATAGAATCATGGCTTGAAAGGATGCCATTTTTGGAACGCAAGAACTTTTCGTTTGTTCAAGCATATCAATCAGCTCTCGATCAAATGGTTACTAGAGATCTCGAGATCGTCAAACATGTCGATTATCTTAGCGAAGATGAAAGAGAGTTTCAAATTAATGATCTTAAGAATACCCGAGCGGGTTTTGATGCTCTTTTCGAACAGAAAGTTTACGATAAATTGCAGTCAGAGGGGAAATTAAGAATGAGTCGAAAGTCAATTCTGGGTGCCATATTTATAAATCTTTATCGTGATGAACCAGCTTTTCAACAACCCTATCATATACTTAAGAAACTAACCGAAGTCGATGAATTATTCACTCAATGGCGTCATCGTCATACTGTTATGGTTCACCGTATGATCGGTGCAAAAATTGGTACTGGAGGATCTTCGGGTCACGATTACTTAAGTAAGACGACACAAAACAATCGTTTTTTTAGGGAGCTTTTTAACCTGTCGACCTATTTAATACCTCGTTCGGAACTACCTCAGTTGCCGGAAGAGTTAGAACGCGATATGGGATTTAGTGTGTAGATTA
The DNA here is from genome assembly GCA_019090895.1 of Kangiellaceae bacterium. GTDB lineage: Bacteria > Pseudomonadota > Gammaproteobacteria > Enterobacterales > Kangiellaceae. The sequence continues at coordinate 2,937 of JAHRVB010000197.1, read as the reverse complement.
TCGAAACCCCCTTAAATAACGACCAATACTCAGTAGGATAATGACCAGCGTGTTTTGTTGACTAAAATTTCGACTAAATTCTCGATTCCCTTAATATCTTGTTGAGAGAATCGATTAAACAAAGGACTGTCAATATCCAATACCGCTATAAGTTGATCTTCGGCAATCACGGGGCAAACGATTTCCGACCGAGAACGAGAGTCACAGGCAATGTGGCCCTCGAATTGGTCTATATCTGCTACCGTAACTGTTTCTCGCTTTTTAGCGGCTAGACCGCATACTCCATGGCCTATTGGGATTTTTGTGCACGCCACTTGTCCTTGAAAAGGTCCTAGCTGTAGTGAGTTACCTGATCCAACCAAATAAAACCCTGCCCAGTTTAGATCTTCAATATTATTAAATATCAAGGCTGAGAATTGTGCCATATTAGTGACCATATTAGTTTCACCGTCTAATAATGTAGCCAGCTGTTTAAAAAGCAGATTATATTGTTCGTTCAGTTTGCTCATGTTCGATATTTGTTTGAATTTAAATCAGTAGGATATACGTTCAATAATGCCTTAATCGAATCAATTTACAACAACCATATAGTTCTTAAAGCGGGTTATTTGATAAAAATCTACTCTCTCGTTAAATAGTCTGGTGATCGACTCAATTCAGAGTTAAAATCTTGTTCAATTTTTTAAAAACAATATATTTGGGGTAAAAAATGAGCAAGCATTGGTCAATATCTGCACTTCTTGACGGTAAAGCGTCTGCAGGTAGTCAAGTCACTGTAAAAGGTTGGGTTAGAACCAGAAAAGATTCGAAAGCTGGATTCTCATTCATCAACTTACATGATGGATCTTGCTTTAATCCGATTCAAATCATCGCTCCTGGTGAATTACATAATTATGCGGATGAAATATTAATGGCGACAACCGGCGCTTCATTGGTAATCACTGGTGAATTAGTCGAATCGCAAGGCAAAGGCCAAAGTTTTGAAATCCAAGCAGTCAACATCGATGTTCTCGGTTTAGTAGAAGATCCTGCGAGTTACCCTATCCAGCCCAAACCTCACACGATGGAATACCTCAGAACTGTTGCCCATTTACGACCAAGAACCAATGCTATAGGCGCTGTCACTCGTGTACGTAACTGTTTAGCGCAGGCTACTCATCGATTCCTACATGGGGAAGGGTTTAACTGGATACACACTCCCATTATCACTGCGAGTGATTGTGAAGGGGCTGGTGAAATGTTTCGAGTGAGTACTCTCGACCAAAATAACCTTCCACTCAATGAAAAAGGTCAAGTAGATTACAGTCAGGACTTTTTTGGAAAAGAATCATTCTTGACTGTTTCTGGCCAACTCAATGTGGAAGCCTATTGCTTAGCAATGTCGAAAGTATATACGTTCGGTCCAACGTTCAGAGCAGAAAATTCAAACACAACTCGTCATTTAGCTGAGTTTTGGATGGTAGAGCCCGAAATCGCATTTGCTGACCTCCACGAAAATGCGAATGTCGCTGAAAAAATGATGCAGTATATATTTAAAGCCGTGTTAGACGAACGCGGAGACGATATTGCCTTTTTCAATCAACGGGTTGATAAAACAGTCATTCAAAGATTAGAAAGTGTTGTTAACAATGACTTTGAAAGGATGGAATACACTGAAGCAGTAAAGATATTAGAGAACTGTGGTAAGAAATTCGAATTCCCTGTGAGTTGGGGAACTGATTTACAGTCTGAACACGAACGATACCTAGCCGAAGAAAAAGTGGGTCGCCCAATTATTCTCATGAATTATCCAAAAGATATAAAGGCCTTTTATATGAGAATGAATGACGACGAAAAAACCGTCGCAGCAATGGATATACTTGCACCAGGTATTGGAGAATTGGTTGGCGGCAGTCAACGTGAGGAACGACTGGATGTATTTGATGCTCGTCTTGATCAGATGGATTTACCTAAAGAAGACTACTGGTGGTACAGAGACCTCAGAAAATTCGGTACAGTCCCACATTCTGGCTTTGGTTTAGGCTTCGAAAGAGCCGTGCTATATGCAACGGGTATGCAAAACATACGAGACGTTATTCCTTTCCCAAGAGTTCCTAATAGCGCTGATTTCTAAGTAATCTATCCGCACAATGCTCACCTTTATGCTCTTTCTCGAGAAAAGGTGAGCTATAGGCGATGGTTTCCTAACTAGATAGCCCTGCTTTACACTTCTTCATACGAAATGGACGAATTCTGAAATCTCTGGATGTCTAATCTTAGCCTTACTTCCCTCTTCAGTTCCCAAATAAATAAACCCTGAAATCCTTTCATTTTTGGCCAAGCCTAACTGCTCCATTAACACTCGGTTAAATGCTAATTCGCCGGTTCGCCAGATAGCTCCGTACCCTTTAAAATGGGCAGCCATTATTAAGTTTTGAACACCAGCACCAGCTGATAGTATTTGTTCTATTTCAGGAACTTTACGATGATCTTTAATCTTAATTATAGATATGACCACCACCGGTGCCCTTTGGGGTTTCTTGCTAATTTTTTCGATTTTATCGGCACTTAGTTCAGAGTCTTTGAATAGACTTGCTGCAGCAAATTTCTCACCAAGTTCTATTAGAGACCTACCTTGATAAACTAGATATCGCCAAGGCTTCAATTGAGCATGATCAGGGGCTCTTAACGCTACTTTGAAGAGTTCATTTAACTCTTCGAGCGATGGCGCCGGCTCACAGAGCTTGTTATGGGATTTTCTAGAAAGTAGGATATCAAAATGTGTCATATAAGTAGGAAATTGCCGTTTAGATTTATCCAATCTTAACATAGCTTTCGATAAAATTTAGGCAAAAAAAAGCCCGATAAATCGGGCTTTTTAATATGGCGTCCCCTAGGGGGTTCGAACCCCTGTTACCGCCGTGAAAGGGCGGTGTCCTAGGCCTCTAGACGAAGGGG
>JAHRVB010000196.1 GCA_019090895.1 Kangiellaceae bacterium | reverse complement strand
TTATAGAGAAAAACTAAAGCACACAAAGCTTGATTCTGAGTTGAAGGTGAAACATTCCATTTAACCGCCAAGTGGGATAAAAAGTCGCTGACTTCCTTCGAGCCCATCTCCTTTGGGTGACGTTTATTATTAAAAATAATAAACCGATATGCCCAATAAACATAGGTTTTTTCGGTTGCTAAAGCATAGTTCAAACTGCGAACCGCTATGCGGATCTGTTGTAAAAGTTTAGGTTTCTTTGATTCATTCATAGCAAACTCCTTTTGGCGACGTGTAAACTTACACTACTCATACAAGTAGTTATATGTCAAATAAAGCAGGTTAGATCGCTTTGACGCATCTTTCTCTGGACTTAAAGTGTTGTTTTTAATCGATTATCTAGTTCTGAGATAGGTGTGCATATGAAATAAAAGTGATGAAACATTCCGTTGCAAAGCGACAAAATGAATGTATGATATTGATTTAACTAAATAAAAATCAGAAAGTTGAATTAGAGTGGCAGGTTAGATCGCCCAATAGTATTCAATCAACTGTTAAGAGCAAAATGACAAAAGATAGCAAATGGGACCTTGATAGAGTTCCCTCTAAAAAGGAAAGAATACTAGGTATCGTGTTATCTACGGTGATATTGCTATTTTTCTCCTTTATATTATATGGGTTTGGCTCGATGTATTTGTCTGATGATCCTGCTGACAAGTCATTGATTGCCGTATTTGTTGCGCTAACACTGTTTTTCGGATCACTAATTCTATTTGCGCGAGCTACATTCAGTAAGAGTAGGAATCCGTCAAAGCGAGCAATTCGTAAAACAGCGTACGCTATCTTTAGCTTGAGCTGTGCGATGATAGTTTTGCCATTGTTTGTTGGATTTACTCATCAAGCATTCTATATGATTGCTATAGGTCTTAGCGGTATAGCTGGAAGTAAGGTTTTATTAAATCACGGAGCTTTGAATGAAGACTCTTAACAAGAAAATGAAAAAAGAAAAACGTTCTTTTTATTTGAGCGTTATACACACAAATGAAAGCAGACCCAAAATTGCAATTACTACATTCAGCCATAGCCTCCTTAGCAAAAGCTATGGGGCTTGAAATGTTACCTGAAACACTGCGTGACTCTTTGATAGCGCATGTCTTATATGATGGCGAATATAATGGAGTTAAAGGCAAGAATGGATTCAATTCATTTAATGAGAATTTAATCACTGCGCAAGAATACACAGATTTAGTTATGGCACATTGCTCGACCAAAATTGCGAATTTCAATAATGTACCGGAACCCGGTTGTGATACATTTGTAAGTGTTAAACTTTGTGAGAAATTTGAGACTGCACTAGGTTGTTGAGTTGATTAATTTATATCGGACAATTCACTCGGTTGAGCTAGTGTATAACCAGTCAAGGCAGCATATGCGATACTCGCAATTCTGCTTGAGGCGTTAAATTCATGAAATGGTAAGTTTTGTATTGAAGTCAGACTTAGAAAAATTACTTGGATATTTATGTGTAGAGTATGGTTTCTGCATACGCGGAACATATTATGAAGCAATATCATCTAAGAAGATCATCAGTTCAGAAGAATTTGTATCAGCAGTTTTTGTCGCTGACCGAACAGGGCAGAAAGATCGCGAACATTATGCTCCAATATTTAGAGAGTTGTTTGTATCCAAGTTCGGTAAAAGAGCGTCATTCTGGAATCGAAAGTTTCTTCATAAAAAGAGAAAGAGACTCAGTAAGAGAAAAAAGCTCGAAGTCATCTTACTAAGTTATGCGAGAAGTGAAAGAATGAATGACAATAGAACTTATGATCCTAGACCACCTCTTTTTAGAGGGACTCGAGAGCTCAGACTACAAACAAAAACATTTAACAAGAAAATGCATGCGAATAATAACGCTCGCATGATTTGAGCGTTAAAGTAAACGCGAAAAACCGAAAGACTTATAAAGAATGTTGCAAACCAACAAACAGAATCTTGTTGAGAGTATTTTCAGCATCAAGCGAGTCGCTGTTACCTTAACAACACACAGAAACAGACGACAGAAAGACGTCGCTGTTTTGTTACATCGTTAAGTTGTAAATATGAATAAGCACACACTAAAATTTTGGGCAGTTCTTGATTTCGCGTATATTGGATATTATCTGATAGGTACAATTATAAGCGGCCATATTCCTTTTGTGTGGGAAATTAACAGCGCTGTTTCGATTTCTACCAGTTATGGACATGATTCTCCTTTATATATGACTCTTGCATCCTTAACCTTATTAATATCCACAATTTGGTCTGGCGTGGTCTTGTTCAAGGAAAAATTGAACTGGTCATGGCTGATATATGTTCAGTTCCCATTTCGAATATTTCTAGTCATGCCATCCGTATTTTTTATTTCTTTGTTTTTGCCTGAGTCCGGCGGAATTACCCAAGCATCTATTGTAGAGCTTTTGATTATTGGAATAGAGAGCTTCAAAGTTTACACTGTCTATAAATCAAAGAGAGAACTTAACAAAACGTTGCAAAATATTCAGGCAAAAGCGCCTGAATTTATGAAGTAGGCGTTAGAATTACAAATACAGGGATGGATTGATATTATGAAATTGTTCGACAAAACCATGATTACTGCTATTAGTGTACTTATAGCAATTTCATTTGGTTTACTATTTACTTCTACCGATGTAGAGCCTGATAAATTCAGTTCTGCTAACCTCACTCTGTCATATTTCACTCAATCAATATGGTGCATTCTTCTTGTACTTTTAATTCGACATCTACGTGGCAACAAGGTTGTACGAAAAAAAAATCCTGGAGTTGAATTTGAGTTAAGTGTCTGGGGATATGTATGGAGAGGATTCCTAGTTCAATACTTGTCACTTTTTTTAGCCGTGATACTAATATTGTTAGCCCGTCTAGAGGCTGTTCCGTCAGTCCAGTACACACTTGTAATGGCTATTTTATGCTACATGTCTTCAATATTTTTGACGTGGTTAATATTTTCAGAAAATAGAAAAGAACAGGCTGGATTGATACTTTCGCTATTTAGAGGGTATTGAGTGAATTCTAACAAGTCGCTGAAATTTAGCGAAAAAACACACGCAAAATTAGCTTAGCGTTAAATTTACAGGAGAGATAAAATTGGAATCGAAAGAGTCTGAAACAGTTGAAGAAGTAAAAAGCAATGTTCCGAGAGCATGGGGG
>JAHRVB010000195.1 GCA_019090895.1 Kangiellaceae bacterium | reverse complement strand
TCGCGCGCCAGTATTTTCATTAATAAATGGTTCTAGAGCGATGGAGAACATTCGACAGTAACCAAGTATTAATTGGTGATGATGTGGTATTCTCGCTGCACCAGCATTGAAATAAAGAGCAGGATTTGACTCAAACTGACAAGTTTGAGAAGAGTCTAATTCTGTAACTTCATCGCCGCCTCTAATGGTTCTTACTCTACCACCTAGGCGCTCACTTGCTTCGATAACAGTACATTCATATCCCAGCCTTTCCATTTCATATGCGCATACTAATCCTGATACACCTCCTCCTAAAATGATCACAGTTTTACCCTTGCCCACATTTGCAGGCCAATCGGAAGGTATTGGCGAAGGGTTTAATAAATTAGGTTGGTCAATTGATGTATTGTCTTGAGATGAAGCTGAGGAAGAACTACAAGCCAATGTCGATAAAGATAAACTCAATGCACTAATGGTTTGAAGCGCCGCGGTGGATTTAACAACATCCGAAGATTTTAATAAGAACTTTCTACGACTGATTTCAGTTTTGAACTCCACTATGGATACCAAGTAAGACGTCCGTAGCTCAGATTACCATCAACCCTATTGTTAATACTAGTGAGTTAAACTCATCAATAATGAAAATATCAAAATTCAAGAATTATTCTGAACTAGACTCAAAATACTGCATATTCATATATGTAGGCGATTACAAATCTTGCGAACTTATAAAATGATGAGATTGCCCGTCGATAGGATCAATAAAGCTTAATTCTTTGGCTAATAATTGTAACGGGTTATCGAAATCGTCTGCTGGTTTCGATGTCATTATCGGATAAAGAGGATCATTGATTATTGGTATATTTAATCCGGACATATGTACTCTCAATTGATGCTTCTTACCAGTAATCGGTTGCAAACGATAAAGACAAGATTGTTTGTTCTGATGAATCAACTCAATAAAAGTTCTTGAATTTTCTTCACCATCGACTTCTTTCATTCTCATATAGGGTTCACCTTTTACTATACAGGTAAAGCGTTCTATTGGAAATTTGACATCTAATACCTTTGCTCTAGCATGATAAACTTTTGTAATTTTTCGTTCTGAGAACAACGAATGATAAGCCGCACGAACTTGTTCATGTTTGGTTAATAATACTAAGCCTGCGGTTTCTCGATCCAAGCGATGGCATAGTTCGAGGTGATCGTTTTTTAGCTTGTTTCTAAGTCTAACAAGTAACGTATGCTTAAGGTACTGCCCGGTCGGCGCAACCGGCAAGAAATGAGGCTTTTCTGCGACGATAATATTCTCATTTTCAAAGACAATGGATTCTTCAAACGGAACAATTAACTCATTTAAAACTTCGCGATAGAAAAAAAGATGTGCGTTACTCCGGTAAGAAGTATTAGAATCAACAATACTTCCATCTGAAAAGCGAACCTCTCCAGAAGCGAATCTTTGCGCACAATTTGCACCTGACAATTGAGGAAATCGATGTCGAAAAAACTCAAACACAGTCTGCCACTCTCCCTGTGGCAGCCATATTTTGTTCGGTGAAATCCCATTCTTAACAGGCAACGGAGAATTAAATTCTGACACGATTTTAAAAGCCTATAATAAGTCCGTTATTGAACCAAAATAGTCGCTTTCTTGATAAATAGTTTTTCTTTTGTTTTCCCTGAACGTGAGCCAAATTTCTCGAGTGTCTTTAGAGTTTCCATCCCTTCAACCACTTCTCCAAAAATAGTATGCCGTCCGTCTAAATGTGGTGTTGGTCCAAAGGTTATAAAGAATTGGCTTCCATCTGTCCCAGCACCTCTATTAGCCATGCTTAAGATACCAGGCTTGTCATGGGTCAATTCAGAATCAAATTCTCCCATGTAATAATATCCTGGTCCGCCAATACCTTCACCAATGGGGTCTCCGCCTTGCGCCATAAAGCCAGGAATAATGCGGTGGAATACGATATCGTCGTAAAAACCCAATTTCGTTAAGTAAATTGTGCTTGTGACATGCATTGGAGATTCTTGTGCTTTGAGATCGATTTTTATGTTGCCCTTATTGGTTTCCAGGTTCCAAAAGTACTGAGTTCCTTCAGTGAACGTCGCCTGCGTAGGTTTAGGTACACCTGTTATCTTCCAGCCTACTTTTGTAGTGTCAATGTTAGATTCAGCGATCAATGTGTCAATTTCGGCAATGGCTTTATCCGGTTGACTACACGAAAAAATAAAAAGACTTGCCAACGCCACTGCTATCAATTTGATATAACGCCCATAAGTTTGTGCTTTAGTCATCGTAATTTCCTTAATGTAACCAGTACTTAATCTGAATAAAGCAGAGATTATATACCTAATTAGTCATCGTTTGCATAACACAACAATAATCCAACAAGATTAGCGTTCATCTAAAAGCTAATTGCTTCACAATAAATCAAAGGAAGCCTGATAACCAGTAAATCATCGGCATAATCAAGGTTGCTGCAAACAGGCCATAACCAACACTAGCAGCCGCTAGTTCAGGAGATAATCGAGAGTGGATTGCCAGAATACTTGCAGTCACCATCGGCGGCATCGCAGCCTCCATAAAAGTAACCTTTGAAACCAGACCTGACTGACCAAAGCCATATAGGATTAAGAAAGCTATCAGAGGTGCAATTAACATTTTATTCACCAGTCCACATGCTAGGGGCTTAATATAACGATCAGATAACCTAAACTCAAAATGCGCTCCCAATAAAAACATTGTTGTCGGAACAAGCGTGGTTACAATAATTGCTAGAATATTTTCGAAACCAGAGTTCACATAGTATTCCCCAAAAACAAACGCAAAAATTAAGCCTATAAATGGTGGAAACGATATAACTTTAATCAACAACGACTTTAGTAGTACACTCGGATTAGAAGACTCATCGGATGGTTTATCTTGGCTATAATTCGCAATAATCAAATTACCGACCACCGCTAAACTTAGAAATGTTCCCAGTTGGTCATACACTACGGCATACGCGAGTGCCTGCTCACCATAAAAAGCAGTGATAATTGGAAATCCTACAAAAGAAGTGTTGCCAAAACAAGCGATAAGCATCAAACACCCAGTGATGTTCCTGCTCCAATTATTTTTATGTGCAACAAAAGTAATAAAGACGAATAAAATTGGTAACAGCATCCATGACATCAGCATCGGAAACAACAGCGACCAACTGAGAGTAAGATGAGGTATCTTTAACAGGGCTACGGCGGGTAGGCAGATAAAAATGACATATTGATTCACACGAGTAATATGCTTGCTGATTAACCACTGGTTCTGTTTTACAATCCAGCCCAGCGAGACAAACGAAAGGATAATCAGGAATTCCATAAAGGCTTTGCTTAACTCTGCTCAAATATAAAACCAAGTCTACCAGTAACAAAGTGAGGTTCAACCAATAACAAGATAAGTTCCTTCGATTGTCCCGTTCGATTGTTAATGGTTGAGAAAAATCAGGCCGAAAAACGAATTTTCAAAATGAGCTTAGTTGGTAGATGAACTTAGTGATATGTCTGAGAGATGTGATATTCCAAAGTCTCTAGTAATAAATCGCTTCCAATGGGTTTACCTAGATGGGCGACCATTCCAGCCTCGAAGGATTTTTGAATATCCGACTCCATTTGATTCGCGGAGAGTGCGATGATCGGAATACTGGTAATCTGTAACGTATTTCTTATATAAATAGTTGCTTGCAAACCATCCATAACCGGCATTTGAATATCCATTAAAACGGCATCAAACTGAGTGGTTTGGATTTGTTCGATGGCTATTGCACCATTTTCGGCGGTCTCTACTAGAATACCTGCTCTTTGCAACATCGTTCTAGCGACCATTAAATTGACATCGTTATCATCAACGAGCAGAACTTTTTTATTGACTAACGCTTGATTCACTACCACTTGGCGCACTCACACATTGGTAAAAATTAGCAGACCGACAATTCTAGTATTACTCTGGAGTTTACAAAGTCTATAACAATAGACAAACGATACCTCCTAGAAACTCATATAAGTTTAGTCGAGAAATTGATAGACAGTGAAGTCAAATGGGGTAATTATCAGTAAATTCAAGCTTTTATTCTAACGATACCTACTAATCAGTCAATATAGGTTTGATTTCAGCAAAAATTCGAGTCGCTAGATACGTGCTTGCCTACCAAAATACACGGAGACAACATAAAACAGCGCACCTCCAGCGATTAACAAGAGCCCGATAATGGCTTCGTTTGGCCTTTGTTGGAATATATAGAACAGCGTCCAACCAATTAGAAATAAAAATAACAAGGGCGGCAATGGATACAACCAAGTTTTATAGGGCCTGACTAATTCAGGTTGTCGGAATCGCAAAATAAAGATACCTAATACTGCAAAAAAGTTATTGAGCGCTAAAGCAAATCCTGAAAAAACTAGAATGGACTCGAAGCTAGAAGTTGCAACAAATAAAAGCGCAATAAATGATTGGAGATAAATAGCTCGCGTTGGTATCCCTGACTTATTCAGTTTTGCTAATGGCCTAAACAATTCGAAATCTTGGCCAATAACATGCAACACTCGTGGTCCTGCCATTGTCATAGCGCTAACAGTAGAAACCAGCAATAAGGCCATTATCGTTCCCGTAAGCAACGCTCCGGTCTCTCCAAAAATAGATTGTGCAACGATAAATCCAATTTCAACTTTACCTGCCATCAATTCAACAGGGGTTGAATATAAGAAAATAAAATTAAGCGCAACGTAAGCAACCGTAACCAATAACGTTCCAGTCAGTAGTATTTTTGGAAGTGATTTTTGTGGATGGGCTAATTCACTGCTTAAATAAGTTGCAGCATTCCAACCGTTATACGCATAACTCACATAGATAAGTGATACCGCAAATGCGCTGCTAAAAATCACTGCCCAGTCTTCTTGCACTGGTTGAAAAACGATGGGTTGCGGGATCTCAACCACGATGAACGCTGCAAAACAAAACACCGCGATCATCAGAAGTTTAATCAAGGTGAATACCCATTGCAGCCCAGCACTTTTTTGATGAGTTGTTCCATGAATATAAGTTAACGTACAAATCAATCCTATCGCTAGCCAATTACCGTGCAGCAAAGGAAAAGCTGATGATAAATAAGCTCCAAAAGTGATTGCTGCTAGCGCGACAGGTGCGGCAAAGCCGATTGTTGAAGATATCCAACCGGAAATAAATCCAGCAATGGGGTGATAACAATGAGAAAGGAAATTGTACTCACCACCACTTCTCGGCAACGCTGCACCCAATTCTGCATAAGTCAAAGCCCCGCATAGCGCAGTCACTCCTCCAACGACCCACAGCATTAATAATGCAAAGCCAGACCTTATATCGAGTAACTGAAAACCAAGACTGGTAAATACGCCTGTGCCAATCATATTTGCAACAACAACCGCAATAGCGGTGGAAGAATTGAATTTTTTGTTATCGGCCATCTGATCTACTTCTTTGTATTCTTGTGGAAGAAAACTCGAAATTATAGTGCAAAATTCATACATCTAAGGGTAACATGTATTGACTAAATAAAATCAAAATAAGCTCGGAGATAAGAATGACTATTTGGAGTACTTTAAGAAAAAAAGCCACGTTGAAAAACGTTATTGGACTGCTCATATTTTTACTGCTATTAGCTTATATTGCAGCGCGAATAATCGTGCCAACAGCCCTCGATAAAAAGCTAAACACAGTACTTTCGCCGTCCCCCTACACTGCAAGTGAAGAAGCAAAAAAACTGTACCAATCACTCACATTCGTCTCCGATCTCCATAGTGATGTTCTTCTTTGGGACAGAGACATCAGCAAGCGACATCAGCACGGACATGAAGATATTCCTAGAATGATTGAATCCAATATGGCGTTACAAGCATTTACTATTGTCAATAAAGTTCCTCAGGGACTTAACTTCGATAAGAATACTGGGGATTCCGATCAACTCACATTACCTTTTATACTTCAAGGCAGACCAATTAAGTCCTGGTTTAATTTACCTGATCGAGTTATTGCACAAAGCAGCAGCTTAGATTCGTTCGCCGAAGAATCTAACGGAAATCTAACGGTAATACGCTCACAGCAAGATCTGAACAACTATGTTCTAAGAAGACAATCGAATCCTAAAATTACAGCGGCCTTTTTAGGCATTGAGGGTGCTCAAGCGTTAGAAGGCAATATAGATAATTTAAAACTGGTTTATGATGCCGGGGTCCGGATGATTGGCCTTACCCACTTTTATGACAACGAAGTTGGTGGTTCTGCTCATGGTGTGGAACGAGGAGGCATCACAGAATTTGGCAAGCGATTAATATCACAAATGGAAACGATGAGTGTCTTCGTTGACATCTCTCACGCCTCTCCGAAACTTATTAACGATGTTTTAGAGATCGCAATTAAGCCGATACTCGTATCCCACTCTGGTGTTAAAGGAACCTGTGATAACGTACGTAATCTATCTGACGAACATTTAAAAGGTATCGCAGCCACCGGTGGCGTAGTTGGAATCGCAATGTTTGAAAAAGCGATTTGTGGAAAAACAGCAAAAGAAATCGCACAAGCCATTATCTACACTTCCAATTTAATTGGTGCAAGACATGTCGCTTTAGGCTCCGACTTTGATGGTGCAATTGCCACTGTATTTGACGTCACTGGCCTTGTGCAAATAGTCGATGAACTTCTCAAACAGGGAATGAGTAAACAAGATATTAGACTGGTGATGGGTGAAAATGTTAAGCGTGTATTGCTCGAGAACTTACCAAATGAGTAGAATTTCCAAATCACGAATGTTGCCACTGGCCATTTTGTTTTGCTCTTTAGGTTGTACGGCTAAAGAGCAGGCGATATTACTAGGCGACTCTAACGAACTCACATTGATTAGCGAGACTGTAAATAATTATTTTGTTGGCCGAAGAAATGCAGATATAGAATTGCTGAAAAGAACTTTTTCCGGCAACGCTCAATTATCAACACTTTCTAAGTTTGATACAATCCAAACTATTTTGTTAGAGGATTATTTTACGGTAGTCCTCGAACAAGGACCTTTATCGGTAAGTACCCGTATTGATAGCATCAAGCGAGACAATAATATGGCATTTGCGAAAGTTACATTTCGCTATATTGATAAATCCTACGTCGATTACCTCACGTTACTCAAATCTAAAAAAGGATGGCGAATTGTAAACAAGAGCTTTCTGCCTGTAAAAAAATAGCGAAATTATTCTTGAAATAGCTTTGATAAATTACGAACAAAAAAAAGGAAAGCCTAAGCTTTCCTTTTTTATTTCAATTGAAACTATTGGTTAGAAGTTATAAGAAACTTCTACGCCATAAGTTCTTGGTTGTCTTGGTGTGTTAAC
>JAHRVB010000194.1 GCA_019090895.1 Kangiellaceae bacterium | reverse complement strand
TAGGTTATCGCCTGTTGCTTGGCTGCACATTAACCTTAATGGTGAATATGCTTTTAGCCAGGGAAAAACTGAAATCGATTTGGCAGGGTTGTTCAGTGATATTGAGCCATTAGATGACCGAGCAGTGGTACTTGCTGCATGATCCTGATTCGGTCTATTTAGGGTGTACTAACAGTGGACTTTCATCTCCCCTTCAAAGTTGTACCAACATAATGGATCACAGCTGTTGCAAAAACGAGGCGTCCGAAAACATTTAGCTCGGTTTGGAGCTCTAATCGAGATGGATAAACTGTTTACATAATGTTTGTATTGAGAAAGAAAAGCCAAACAGTGTGATTTCCATTCCTCTAAAAATCTCTCATTACTTACATAGATAATTATAGTACCCAGCCCTCCAAATTTGAATCTATCTCTATTCTCATATCTTGTTTTAATGTATTCATCAATAAAAATTCTATTTGCAAAAAGATTGCAGCATTAAGAGTATCTTTCTTTCTGTAAGGTTCGAGAAAGTATTACAGTTTAGAGTGACGTTAACTTTTAGGTGAACAATTCAACAAAGATAGGAAATTATGAGTTTATCATTAAATAACTCCACATTTCGGATGTTAACAGCGAGTGCACTTTTCATAGGTGCATTATTTATTATCTTTTTAGTAGGTGGTTCTCAATCAGTTGGAACAACTTCGGAAGATGATGATTTATACATCATTCAAACTGTCAGTGTACAACCAGTTAAATACCAAAGCGGTTACTTTTATGAACGAAATTTTGTTGGTCAGGTAGAAGCTAAACAAAGTACTAAAATTGGTTTTGAAGTGGGAGGACAGTTAAAAGCCGTACATTTTGACGAAGGTAAGCTTGTTGAAGCCGGTGATATTTTGGCTCAACTTGATACGAGCCGTTTGAATTCCCGGATGAATGAAGCTAAAGCCAATGTTTTAAAAGCCAAGTCTGATGCAAAACTGGCAGAGAGTACATACAACCGAATTCATCACGCATATCAAGCAAACGCAGTTACAGAAAAAGAAGATGAAGAAGCTTTAGAAAAGCGGAATATGACTTCAGCGACTGTAGCATTAGCACAAGCCCAGCGACAAAGTATAGCCGTTGATATTAAGAAGTCTGAGCTGATATCACCGTTTAGCGGCACAATCATTCAACGAATAGCGGATGAAGGGACAGTACTTGGCGTTGGACAGGTCGTTTTAGAAATTCAACAAAATTCCGATTACAATATCCGTGTGGGTGTCACCAATGAAATAGTCCAAAATTTAGCTGTAGGAGATCACAAAAAAATAAACATAGCAGGTCAACTACATGATGCAATTATTACTGCAATTATCCCCTTCCGTAATCAAGCTCGTTCGATTGATGTCATCTTTACACTTAAGCAAAATAGCATAGTCGTTCGCCCAGGCGATATGGTTAAGTTATCCCTTAGCTATGAAGTTAATCAACGCGGATTCTGGGTGCCATTCACAGCTATCAAAGAAGGTAATCGTGGCTTATGGTCCCTTTATGTTGCTACTCAAAATAGAGGACAATTAAAGGCTGATAGTCGTACAGTTCAAATGCACTATACAAAAAATGATCGAGTTTATGTGTCTGGTGAAGTTAAGGATGGTGAAAGGTTGATTGTTGAAGGGGCAGCTAAGCTTGTACCTGAGCAGGCAGTAAGGTTAGTGGAAAGCAGCAATGATTAATAAAATTCCCGAGCAAGATATTGCTACCTTTTATTTTCGTAATCGACATTTGCTTGTTATGACCATTTTAGTTTTACTCATAGGCGGCTGGGCGGCAATATCAAATTTACCTCGGTTGGAAGATCCACGGATCACAACACGTAATGCCACTATTCTCACGTTTCTCCCTGGTGCTTCGGCCAGTCGTATTGAAGCCCTTATTAATGAAAAAATTGAAGATACGCTTGAAGAAATTAGTGAAGTAAAGAATATAGAGAGTAAAGCGCGCTCTAATGTCTCTAGCATCAGCATCGCACTACAAGATTCCATAACATCCGAAACAAATGAGGGGGTTTTTTCAAAAATTAGGTCTAAGTTGCAAAATATTCAAGGTGAACTTCCTATAGGCGCGAGTATACCAGTGCTAGAAGATATTCGTGGTGTTACAGCTTACACGCTGATTATAGGTCTTAGTTGGAATGGAGAAGGTCAAGCGCCTCTAAGTCTGCTCCAACGTATTGCTCTTGATCTAAAGGATCGAATGTTAAACACAACAAACACAGAGCTTGTACGTGTTTTTGGCGGGATTAATGAAGAGATTATTGTTACGCCAGATAAAGCAGAATTAGCATCTCTTAATATGACAGCTGAAGAATTGGCAAGAGTCATTGAACAAGCTGATAGCAAAGTATCTGCTGGACAGCTACGCACTGAAAATCAGAATATTCCTATAGAAGTTGATGGAGCACTAACAAGTGTTGATCGTGTAATGCGTATTCCGATTAAATCAAGTGCTCAGGGTACATTGTTAAAGGTTGGTGATATTGCCAAGGTTATAAAATCTTATCAAACACCTGTTGAACAAATCGGACTTAAAGATGGTAAACGAGTGTTATATGTTGCTATTCGTGCCGATGAAAATGTACGTGTCGATTTATGGACCAAAAATGCGTTAGTGACATATGAAACCTTTAAAGTCGATTATTCAGAACAAATTGGTAAAGAAATAATTTTCGAGCAAAATCAATATACTGAAACACGCTTAACAGATTTGGTCAGCAATCTAGTTTTAGGTGCTTTAGTTGTTGTATTTATTGTATTACTTATTATGGGTTGGAAATCTGCAATCGTTGTAGGTTCTGTTTTACCACTTTCAGCAGCAGGCTCGGTGTTTGCCTTCAACTTTTTTGACCAGAGTATTCATCAAATGTCTATCTTTGGGATGATTATCGCTATTGGGTTATTAATCGATAGTGCCATTGTTATGACAGATGAAGTACGTAAATCAATACACAAAGGAATGAGTCGTATTCAAGCAATGCAACATTCAGTACATCATTTGTTTATCCCTCTAACTGCTTCTACTTTTACAACTATTTTGGGTTTTATGCCTATTTTTCTTTTACCTGGAAATGCAGGCGATTTTGTCAGACCCATTGCCATTAGCGTGATACTTGCTTTACTGTTTTCCCTATTTTTAGCGTTAACAGTAATTCCTGCATTGGCAGCGAGCACAGCTTCTGGAGGGAAAAAAGACGACTCAAAGTGGGCTTGGTGGAAAACGGGCTTGGGTAAACCCAGAGTCTTTGATGATTTTAAAAAATTTACTCTCAGAGCGGCCGAACAACCTAAACGTTATTTATTGGTGGCTATGGTGCCATGTTTTGTTGGTTTCTTTATGATGAGCACTATGAAGGTTGAGTTTTTTCCTGCGGCTGATCGCGATATGTTTGAAGTGCAACTGTATATGCCAAGCGATAGCTCAATATCTTATACACAAAGTCAGGTTAAAGTTGCAGATCGTTTAATTCAAAACCTAACGGGCGTAACGGACGTACATTGGCTCTTAGGCAGTTCAACACCCACAGTGTACTATAATCAAATACCTCAACAAGACAAAAATAGTGCCTATGCGCAAGCTATAATCACAGCTACTGATAATCAAGCTGCCAATCGGCTCATTTTACAAGTGCAAGAAAAGTTAAGTGCCGCTTTGCCGAACGTGAAACCTGTCGTGAAAAAGTTTTCACAAGGGCCGCCAGCTGATGCACCAGTAGCCTTCCGGGTTTTAGGTTCAGACGTAAACATGCTACGAAAGCTAGGAGAGCAAGTTCGTGCACTAATGCATCAAAATCCAGATATCGTCAACACTCGCGCCAGTATAGAAGGTGGAAAGGCAAAACTTTGGTTTGAAGCTGATGAAGATGAGGCTGAAATTGCAGGTTTAAGCTTAGTTGATATAGCAAAACAGTTTCAGGCTAACCTAGAGGGGTATATTGGTGGAAGTGTTTTAGAAGGGGTTGAGGAATTACCTATTCGTGTACGTCTTAATGAGATTGAACGTGCAGATATTAGTAATGCAGGTAATATTCAATTAAGCTCACCGAGTTTAAATCGCTGGGTGCCTGCTGAAGCCATAGGTAATTTAGAGCTACGCCCCGAAATTACTCAAATTACGCGTTATAATGGTCAACGAGTCAATAATATCTTAGCGTATATTACCCCTGATGCTAAACCCGTCTCAGTGTCTTCAGACTTACTTTTAGCAATAAAGAACAACATAGCGATTCCTGCTGGTTATAGCATTGATGTTGCGGGAGAAAGTGAGCAACAAGCTGATGCAGTTAGCGGCCTAGCGACGTTTGCGCCCGTATTATTTACAGTGATGGTTGCCACTATCATTCTTGCCTTTAGAAGTTTTCCCATTGCAGGCATTGTTTTTTCTGTTGCAATACTCTCAATTGGCTTAGGCATGCTCTCTCTTAAAATTGCGGGTTATCCACTTGGTTTTAATCCTTTAATTGGTTCAATAGGTCTTGCCGGAGTCGTGATTAACGATTCCATAGTGATATTAGCTGCAATTCTGGGTAATGAAAAAGCAAAATTGGGGGACAGTCAAGCTATCATCGATGAAACTTATGGCTGTGGTCGTCATGTGCTATCAACAACAATTACTACCATCGGTGGCTTCATACCACTATTACTCTTTTCTGGAGGAACGTTTTGGCCACCTTTGACGGTAGTGATTGCCGGAGGAATTGGCTTAGGGTTAATACTCGCGATGTTTTTTACGCCGCTTGCCTACAAAGCTTATGCTAACTTTCACTACCGCACTAAGCAATTCGATTTGCAGACTTATTAATGCATTTTATTACTAAAATAATTACGGACTAAGGTTTTAGCAAAAAGAATCAGTAAAATTACAATTCAACAATTCAACAATTCAACAATTAAAGGAAAACTCAATGAAATTGATTATGGCAGTATGCCTATTAGGCATGACTACATTTAGCAATGTTACACTCGCTAACAGTATTAATATCCAAGTGAAAAATGTAAAAATTAACAAAGGCGCGATAAGTTGCAGTTTGTATAATCAAGCAAAAGGATTTCCAAAGGAAGAGGCAGCAGTTGCACAACAGAGAGTCGATGCTAACGTTGATAGCGTTTCATGTATTTTCAATCACTTAATTCCCGGAATATACGCCGTATCAGTAATGCACGACCTTAACGATAATCATAAAATGGATAAAAACTTTATAGGAGCTCCAAAGGAAGATTGGGGCGTTAGCAATAATGTACGTCCAACTTTGCGAGCCCCCACTTTTGAAGAAGCTAGTTTTGAGCTAAAGGAAGCAATTAATATCGAAATTAAGCTTGAATAAAAGTCACTTGAAGATAGGTATTGCCAAAAATACCTTCATCTGTGTTGTTATAGCTAGTGAAATATGTAAATTTGCTGTTAACCGAGCTGATAAATTACGGGTGAGACTTAGCGCGATTGAAAGATATGGTCGTTTAATTTAGATCAACAACTAAAAATTCATAATATAAATATGAGTTCAAGCCACCTTTCAAGTACATTAATTGATGCAGCCAAAAGAAGTATCCCGGATGCTGTTAGTTCATCAACTCACTATTTCAATAGTGAATTGTTGAACTAGATGTCTTTCTTTTTGTTCTCAAAGATATTTTCACCCCTCAAAGCTGGTGATTAATTGAATTGTTACTTTTGGATTTTAGAAAAATAAAAGCCAATTCGCTACGCTAACGTTTTCATTTCATTTGCTTAAAACCATGTAAGATTCGGGAAAGCCTCTGTCTGTAAAATCACTATAACTTTCAAATAAACTAGATAAATTAAAGTGAGGTAAATAGAATGAAGTTAACGAAATTCAAATATATCGCATTAAGCGCAGTTATAATGATTAATAATGTCTATGCTGAGGATAAATGGGGGATTGGTTTAGGAGCAATGTCTGATAAGCAAGGCTATATTGATGTTGATAGTAAGGTTACTGTAATACCTGTTATTTCTTATGAGTCTGAAAATTTGAGAATAAATGGTCCTAAGTTTGAGTATAAATTAGCTAAATATAAGTTGGCTAATTATGGGGGGATTAAGATGTCATTTATCGGTCAATATCGTTTTGACGGGTATGATGAAGATGATGGAGATATTTTTCAAGGAATGGAAGATCGAGAAGATGCTTTTGAGCTGGGGCTTGCACTAAATTATAGGAGTAATTGGGGCGGCGTATCACTTAGGGTATTAGCAGATGCATCAAGTAAACATGAAGGATATGAGGCAAGTGTGGCTTATGCTAAACCTTATTTTATTGAAGCCTTTGTAGTAGAGCCGTATGTTGGCCTTACTCACTCGAGTGAAGATTTCGTAGATTATTATTATGGTGTGAATAGTGATGAAGTATTGGACTTTCGCCCTGAATATATTGGAAAGTCGACAACAAATGGAAAATTAGGAGTGAGAGGTAACTGGCAAGCTTCAAAACACCATAGTGTTATATTTAATTTATCTTATACAGCCTTTGGTAATGAAATTAAAGATAGCCCTTTGATTGACCAATCAGGCAGAGGAAACATCATTCTAGGCTATATTTATACTTTTTAATTAATAATAAATTCAGATCTTTTTAATATATATTTTAGTTGGTGCTTTACGTTGATCTTTGAAGCTAATTGCTTGAGTAATATGAAAGCTTAAATAATATACTAGGAGTGACTCCATGAGAGTCTTAATAACAGAAGACAATGTAGAGCTAGCTGAGTTTATACAAGAAGCTATATCTCAAGAAGGATATTTGTCTGATATTGCATCGAGCGCGGTTGATATGAAGCTTCTTCTACAGAAAGCTAGTTATTCAGCCATTATTCTTGATTTAGGTTTACCTGATATAGATGGTATCTATGTATTAAAAAGCCTTCGTCGTAATAAGAATATGGTGCCTGTACTTATTCTTACAGCTAGGGGGGGAGTGCAAGACCGCATTAAAGGACTAAATCATGGAGCTGATGATTACTTGATAAAGCCCTTTGCAATAGATGAATTGATTGCTCGGCTAAAAGCATTACTTAGAAGACCTAACTCTTTATCTAATACGAACCTTGAGTCAGGTAACCTGTTAGTTGATGTAATCACTAAAGCGGTTACAGTCGATGGTAATAATATTGTGATGGGGAAAACTGAAGTTGCGATTTTAGAAGCCTTTATGTGGAATGCTGGGCTTACGGTGTCGAAAGAGTCATTGGAAAATATGATTTACCAGGATGGGTATTCAGTAAGCGAAAATGCACTGCAAGTAGCAATACATAGAGTCAGAAAAAAATTATCTGATGCAGGAGCTACAACCAAAATTTCTACTATTCGAGGAGTAGGCTATCTATTTAAGTAAAATTAAATCAGGCTCTATAGCAACAAAGTTACTGCTAATTTTTGTTGTGCTGGGTGGTCTTTGTTTTGGTTCATTCTTACTCGTATTTTTAAATTCTTCAGATCGGTTTGCAGATATGATTCTCCAAAACAGTATGCATGGAATGGCCAATGCAATGTCAGAAACTCTCTATGTGAATAACGATGGAGACATAAAGCTTGATGACTCTGAACTTGAATTAAAATGGGGTTTTGATGCTCTTTATTCCAATTTAGCTTATCGGCTAATAGAGACTAAAACTAATATTATTGTTATGCATTCAGTGCCCAAAGAAACAAAAGGTTATTTATTTAAAGGAATAACTACTGATATACCGTTTTCCTATTCAAAAATAGATAATGAAGCCAGCCTATATAGAATGGAAGTAGCACTTGGTAATAAAAGTTACTTTTTTGATGTTGCTCGTAATGACTTGATAGCTGATTTTGCTAATGCCGGAGTGCAACCTGCCATTATTAAGGTTGCTAAAATTATAATTTTATTTACGTTTATTTTGTTCTTAATTATTAGCGGTATTGCAATAAGGCTAATCGTAAAGCCCGTGAAAGCTCTGACTGAACAAATAGAGAATATTAAACCTGACGATCTTCGTAAGCGTATTGATGTAGTCGATATACCACAAGAATTACTTCCCATCGCTTTAGAGATGAACGATGCTTTAGATCGCGTAGAAAATAGCTTTATTCATCAAAAGCGCTTTATTGCAGACGCAGCGCATGAATTACGAACACCCTTAACTGTTTTATTAACTCGTTTAGAATTAAAGGTTTCTTCATCTCCAACAAAAACAGACCTTATTAATGATGTGCAATTCATTTCCAGAATTGTAGAGCAGTTATTAGATCTTTCTCGTGCTCAAAATATAAATGCAAAGCAACTCTCATCGATTATGTTAGAAGATGTAATAAAAAAAGTCTGTGCACATCTAGCTCCCTTAGCGATTAACAAAGAACAAGAATTAGAGTTGAATATTGAAAGTGAAGAATGTTTAGTGAAGATTGATGAAGGTGATCTTACCGTTATCATTAAAAATCTCTTGGAAAATGCAATAAAACATAGCCCTTTAGAAGCAAGAATTAAAGTATCAGTGCATAAAAATGGTTTTACTGTCGAGGATTCAGGTGACGGCATACCTAAAGATTATCATGAGGTTATTTTTGAACGTTTTTGGCGAAAAAATCAATCCGATAGATCTGGTAGTGGTCTCGGTTTGGCAATTATTAAAGAATTGTTAAGTCACTATGATTCTACAATTAACGTAGGTCGTAGCTCTGAATTAGGTGGAACAAAACTTATTGTTCAATTTAATTGAAAAAAGCTGGCCAAAAACCAAAAAGAGGATAACAATCAGCGTTAAATATTTTCTAGGCGATTCGTTAGGGCGTCCCACGTTAAGTTTGACAAAACTAGTTAGCTCATATCTAGAACAGGTTTCAACTCCACATAGAACATGAGTTACAGACTCTCAATTAATATGGGACTGAATCCTACCGACTGCTGTGAACGACAAAACAACAAGAGTA
>JAHRVB010000193.1 GCA_019090895.1 Kangiellaceae bacterium | reverse complement strand
TGTATTAATATGCTGCTGCTTAGTTGTCTCAACAAATCGTTTTTCTTAAGCGCTTGTAGCTCACTTGGATAGAGCGGTCCCCTCCTAAGGGACAGGTAGCAAGTTCGACTCTTGCCAAGCGCGCCATTTTAAAAGGCTTTCAGCCTGTTTTTCCCTCGCTACTAGTAACTCGATACTCGTTATTTCCCTTCCATTTACTTACCAAATTCAGGGTGTTAAGCTCAGGTAGCACGATAGACGCCGTATTGGAGAATGGATTAAGGCCGTTGGTAATTACCGTTTTGGGTTTGCCAACAAGGATTTGGAGAGAAGGATTTGCAAACACCTAGCCAATCGCAAGATTTGAAACAATCATCATATATCTTCTGTGAGTTACCCGAGAGTCGGGTGATTGAAGAGACTGAATTATTCAGCTTTATCTTAGATGCTTTTCCCGTGACCCTTGGTCACTCTTTAATTAATCCCAAACGTCATGTTGAAACTTGGTTCGATTGTCTGGAGCAAGAGCATGTGGTTAATCAATTACTATGACTCCATTGATTTTGATATGGCAAGGAAAGATTTGACCCTCAGCGATTTGGTAAAAATCAGCTTCGGGCTGTGAGCGATTAAGAAAAATGGAAGACCAATGGCTTGTACTGCAAAATACTGGCTTGTTAAAACGAATAGGCTCAGCGTGCGGAGGGTATTGGAAAGTGATTATAGAAGAAGGGGAAGGGAATAGGGAAAGGAGATGGGAGATGGGAAATGGGAGATCAGGAAAACAAGTTACGAGTTGCTAGTTACTAGTGGAAAGAAAGGAGCTAGGAGCTAGGAGATCAGGAAAGCAAGTTACGAGTTGCTAGTGAAGGGAAGGAGCTGGGAAGTGGGAGCTAGGAGGTAGGAGATGGGAAAAGAAGTTACTAGTACATTTGCAATAACATAGAAGTTGATAAAACAGCTGATAAATTCGTCAGCGATTATTCAAGGAGAATTTGCAATGAAGGATATGTTGGATTCATTTGATCATGTAGTCGTTGTAATGCTCGAAAATAGGTCTTTCGATAATATTTTGGGAGGTCTCTACCGCAACGGTGTACCAGCTGATGCACCTTTGGGAAAAACCTTTAATGGCATTTTTAAAGATGGCGTTATTAAACCGGATCTGACAAATCCAATTCCAACCGATGCACCGGACAATCCTGACAAGAAAACGGAGATTGCTGTCAGCTTAACCAGTAATTATTTTCAGCCGTTTCCGGACCCAGGCGAAACATACCCGCACGTTAACACACAACTGTTTAACCAACCTGATTGCAAGAATAAGGGTGACAAACATTCCCCCTATAATTTACCCAAGCCAGTTCCTGCTGCGTCAATGAAGGGGTTTGTTACCGACTATATCGAAAACCTTACTTACAACGAAACCAAGCATCCGCCTAAATCGCCGACCTTTGAGAAATACGCTCAAATTATGCAGTGTTTTGATCCAACCGCTCTTCCAGTGCTATCAACTTTGGCCACTGAGTTTGCGGTATTTGATCAATGGTACTGCTCGGTCCCAAGCCAAACTTGGTGCAACCGTGCGTTTTGGAATGCTGGCACTTCCTGGGGGCATGTAGTCAATGGTGCTTCTTCTGACACGGCGCATGAATTTGAAAATACTCTTGGATGGGTTGAAGATAGCATCGGTAAAACGATATTTAACCAAATCCAAGATTCTGAGTCAGCGCTTTCTTGGAAAATTTATACTGACGATATTATCCCGCTCACTGGAATCATTCATTTTAGAGCGCTTAAGGATCACATTTCTCATATTGAAAATGTTTACACTGACTTTATGGATGATTGCAAAAACGGAACTTTGCCATCTTATTCTTTTGTGGAGCCGCGGTTTATTCTTAATCACAATGATATGCATCCTTCATCCTACAATAAAACGCTTATTGATGGGAAAGAAGATGTTGGTAGTGTGCTATTGGGCGAAAAGTTTGTGCTTGATATTTATAACGCGGTTAAAAACTCGAAAGGTGACAAGGACGGTAAAGGCAGTAGTTGGAAGAATACGCTTTTGATTATTACCTTTGACGAGCATGGCGGTTGTTACGATCATGTTACACCACCTGTAGACGCCGTTCCACCTTGTTTGGATGGGAAGAAGCCTTGGATGGGATTCAACTATGATCGTCTGGGAATTCGTGTACCAATGATTATGGTTTCTGCCAATATCGCCAAGAATACGGTGGTTAATGATCGCATGGATCATACGTCGTTTATGAAAACCATGCAGCAAAAATGGGAAAGAACCGCCCCAAATAAGTTTCCGCCGCTCACGGCGCGTGTTGAAGCTTCTCCAGTATTTCATTCGAGTGTATTTACTTCACCAGAAAAACGCCCGCCAGATGATTGGCCAAGTCCGAAGCTCGCCAAATACATTCCGGCGGATCAGGAGAAAATGGATTGTTCACACCAACCACTCAATGACTTACAAAAATCAATCGTTGGAGGTGCCAAGGCGATGATGGGGCAAACTGAAAATCTCAAAGATGTTTTGGATGAGATGAAGGTAGGTAATGCGCAGGATATGTTAAGGGACTTACGGGATATGATGAAGTTGAATAATAAAGAAAAGTCATAAAGAGAAGTGATAGAGACGTAAGGATTAAGAGGGTAGCATTCGATTTTTTAAATGAATTCAAGGCAAAAAGTTGATAGCGGGGGACAGCTCAACCTGTCAGCTACTGCTCAAGTTGATCTAAGCCCTTTGATTACATTGATTTTGGCTTTTTCATTCGATTGATTTTTGATTTTTTATTTTTGATTTGTAAATTTCGTTATGTCAAAAATATAGTATTTACTTGACATTTGTCAATGGCGCGCTTAGATTTCAAACAATGTTTTTTAGTGCTTATGTCTGATAAATGGATAAAAACGGATATTTATGGATATCTCTGATTATAAAGCGGGTGGTTACAAGCAAGGGTACGAGTATAAGTATTTTATGCCCAGCAAGATTAACCATGTCTGGATATTTTCTGATCTTCAAGTGCAGGGCTTACTTAGTGAGGCCGATAGAGCTTTGGGGCAGTTAGATGCTTTTTCTGAAATTCTACCTGATGTTGATTATTTTATTAGCATGCACATCAGTAAGGAGGCTACGCAATCTAGTCGCATTGAAGGTACTCGTACAAATATAGAGGAAGTATTTACAGACCGACTAGATATTGAGCCGGAAAAAAGAGATGACTGGGAAGAAGTTCAGAATTATGTAGAGGCCATTAATACAGCGATTAATGATTTGGATAGGCTGCCTTTTTCTAACCGATTATTAAAAGATACTCATAAAACATTAATGCAAGGTGTAAGGGGCAAAAATAAGTCACCTGGTGAATTTAGAACCAGCCAAAATTGGATCGGCGTGAGTTTAAAAAATGCTATTTTTGTTCCACCTCATCAGGACTATCTTATTGATTTAATGAGTGATATGGAGCAATTTGTAAATGAAGACAATAATGTTCCGCATTTGATTAAGATTGCGATCGCTCATTACCAGTTCGAAACGATTCATCCATTTTTAGATGGTAATGGTAGGTTGGGCAGGTTGATGATCGCCTTATATTTAGCGAGTTTCAATCAGTTGCACAAACCTGCGCTTTATCTATCCGATTACTTTGAGCGGAATAAAGTGGAGTATGTAGACAGGTTGATGGCTGTAAGACTCTCTAGTGATATGAAGGCTTGGTTAGTCTTTTTCTTACACGGGGTATTGGAGACTTCTAATAACTCTATTCAGGTATTTAAGGATGTTATCGCCCTTAAGTCTAAGCTTGAATCTGAAATACTACCCCATTTTGGTTCACGCAGGCTGGAAGGGGCGCAAGTGTTAATACGACATTTGTATCAATCGCCTGTTGTTACAATTAAAGAAGTTGCAGAGCTGTTAAACATTCAGCGTAATACTGCGTCAGCTTTGATTAAAGACTTTGAAAAGTATGGTGTACTGGTTAAATTGGCGGCAAAAAAACGCAGTCAATTATTTGGGTTTAGAGAATACATGGCAATATTTGATAGGCAAACAGAAGTAAACCAGTACGAAGCGAAAGCGAGTACCCCGGAGGACACCTCGGAGGACACCCCGGAGGATACCCCGGAAGATACCCCGGAAGATACCCAGGAGGATTCGGTCAAATTGAGCCAAAAGAGTATTCAAGCAATGGACTGGAAGATTAAAGAGTTAGTATCGGGGTTTAAAGGCGTGCTTAGCCGAGCTGAGGTTCAAACCCTACTAGAGTTAAAAGATGCTGAGCATGTCCGTCGACAATATATTCTACCCGCGCTTGAAATGGGGGTTATTGAAATGACATTGCCGGATAAGCCGTCGAGTAAATTACAGAAATATAGGTTAACGAAAGAAGGCTCTTATCTACGGAATCAGTTAACAGAAATTAATAATGATTGAGTTAAAAGACGAAGTAGACGCAGTTATTACTTATATTATTAATAACGCGACCTGACCCGTTATTCTTCTCAGCTAGCTAAAACCTTCGTCAGAGATGTATGTTGAAGTGGTCTAATAAAGCTGGACTCCTTTTTAGATGATATTATATCAATCTATAGGAGTTGAACATGAAAAGAAGAATATTTAGTCAAGACTTTAAGCTGGATGCGGCGAACCTTATATTAAAGCAAGGTTATACCTACAAGGAAGCGCAAGAGGCAACGGGTGTCAGCGATGGAACTCTTAGGAATTGGGTTGGTCAAATTCAGCAGGAACGCCAAGGTGAAATACCAGCTGGAGCGCGAGCAATAACCGAAGAGCAGCAAAAAGTACAAGCGTTAGAAAAGCGGATTAAACAGCTAGAAATGGAAAAGGAAATCTTAAAAAAGGCTACTGCTCTGCTGACGACAGACAGCAATCAGTTTTCACGATAATTGAAAACCTTGTCCAGAGCGGTTATAACTTGGTTGATTGTCTTCGAGCCTTTGATTTTAAAAGAGTACCTACTTCGACAGGTTAAAGGCTGTGAAAACAAAACAACTTAAAGAGTTTAATGCTAAATGTTTAACTATTTCGTTTAAGCGGAGAGTCTGCTGGTTCACTAAGGCTTAAGAACTCAACTGGCAAGCTCTGACTATCATTTAGGATTATATAAAATAAGACGATTGATGAATGAGCTTGAGTTAGAAAGTTGTCAGCCAGGCAGTCATACCTATAAAACATTAGAGCAACCACATGTTGATATTCCGAATATCTTGAACCGGCAGTTTGATGTTGCAACGCCTAATTTATTTTGGTGTGGTGATATCACTTATATTTGGACAGGAAGCGCTTGGTCCTATTTAGCGCTCGTTATCGACCTATATGGTCGCAATGTCATCGGTTGGGCACTGTCTGATTCTCCAGACACTATCACGACAAAAAAGCGCTAACAATGGCTTATGAAAACAGAGGAAAACCGACAGGCATGACATTCCATTCCGATCACTGCGTGCAATATACAAGTCAGGCTTTCAGGCAATTAATATGGCGTTACCAGACAACTCAAAGTATGAGTCGACGGGGTAATTGTTGGGACAATTCTGTTATCGAAAGAACGTCCCGAAGTTTCAAAACTGAGTGGATGCCAAAACTGGTTATCGGAATTTCGGAGAAACATTAAAATCAGTCAGTTATTATTACATGGTCTATTTTAATCAACAACGGCCGCATACCGCTAACTTCGGATTAACACCGAAACAGAAAGATGAGGCATTTTATAAAAAGTTGTCTGGTATTAGTTG
>JAHRVB010000192.1 GCA_019090895.1 Kangiellaceae bacterium | reverse complement strand
TGCTGTTCAAATTCTTCAACTGTCAGCCTTGGCGTCCCTTTATGACCGTCTGTAATCCCCATCATCTGAGTTAACTCATTATTAAGATAAGGTTCGTTCAACGCCATACTACCGGTGTAAGGCGAGCCGTCATGCCACAGTTTTATCCCAACAATTCGATAAAAGTCATTATCCCGCTCTGGAGACTCTGGCAAGTGTTCAAGCTCATGCTCCGCAAGATAAATAAACTGTCTAATCCTGGGTGAAAAATAATTAGATGATGCGTAACGCGCCATCATTGGTGGAAGGTTAAAACCGGCGGAACCAACTGAGGTAAAACCAGCATTGACTAAATTCTGCAATTCTTGTTGGTAACGACTCACTACCCCAAAAGGTGATTTCAACCAATCTAGCATTGGTGTTGCCGCTTCTGACTCTGAAATAAATCCATTTAGTTCGCCATTTTCATCTCTGCCATAATAACTACCATTACCGGGATCAGCTGTCTTCGAAGTAATACCAACTGCTTCAAACGCTTTTGAATTAGCCCAAAACGAATGCATGGTTTGAGAAATGATGATCAAAGGATTATCGGGCGAGACTTTATCTAGAAATCGTTTTGTCGGCAAAACAAGATCAGGCATTAACACTGGGTCTAACCCCATTCCATAAACCCAATCACCTGATTCAGATTGCGCAATTTGCTCTTTTAAGTGTTGCCACATTGTTTCAGAGGAATCGAAACTAAAGGCACTCAGATCGACAGTATCTGCAAAAACGGCTGTCAGCGTTGGATGTTCGTGAGCAGCAATAAAACCAGGAACCATGGTCTGGCCGTCAAGAGACACTACTTGGGTATTTGAGTCAGCAAGGGAAGATATTTGTTCATTGCTTCCAACAGCAAGGATCACACCTTCTTTAACGGCAACAGCCCCAACCGTTCGGTTTTGTGGATCAACAGTCAACACTGTTCCGTTAACAAAGATTCTATCGGGCGCACCAGAATCAGTGCAAGAGAAAAGAAAAAGCAAACTAAGGAGAATAAGGTAGCGCATAACAATCCCGATATTATTAGAATTTGTGGGTAGAATCGAATGACATACTACCGTGGAACTCTAATAACTTTCAATCGAGATTATTAACAGCTTTGTGTGAGCTCTAATGGTCGTTCTTGACTGAATTGAAAGTTTAAGCTTCTTTCAATGCCTGCTCATATTCCTTTTCTGACATATCCATTTTAACCGCTCTAACGAAATCAATCGCATCATCGATGTCTTTTCGAGCAATGGATAAAACGACTTCATTATTATCGCTGTTCGGGAGTTTCTCAACCATCTTAAGATCGTCTACTTTTAACACTAGTTTGTTACCAAATAGGCTTTTCTTATAACTAAGCTCTACAATGTTTGAGAAAGGAATTTTGACTTCGAGTAATCCTGACTTAACCATGCCCAAAATGGCATCCTTGGTTTGATATTGAATGTAGATCTGCTCTTCTTTAATAGACAGAAGTCCCTTTGATTCTGCTAAACCCTCAAAACTATCCGATAACTTTATTGGAATGGAAAATGATTGCATGGTGAAACCCCCGTTGTTTTATCGACTGCTTTACGTTTCATAGAACATTGCACTAGCTCGATTTATTTCAGTCAGTATTGACCAGCTCTTTTTTAATTAGTCAGATTAAGTCCGCTTTTATTACAGATATTCTTAAACAACTAATCATCTGGTTTCGGTCAATAGTCGAACCGATATATCGAAAAGTATCAACCAGTGTACTGACTTCCAACGACTGAACTCAAACTTTATTCGTTACAGAGTGTTAAGAAAGGGTCTTTACCTACCAAATGACAGGATTGATATGATAGAAACCCATTAATTGAGAATAGAGTGCTGAGTGTTGTCGCTTTAATGCAACTGGTCTTTCAAAAAAGACCTCACTGGCAACCGCAAAAAATTCGGCTGGATTTGTCGCGCCATAATGATCAAGCAAAGTATCTTCACCGCGATGAGCTTTTCGTTGTAATTTCTCAAACTCCTTGGCGAGCACATGGGACCAACATTCACGATTTCGGTGTCTCAGAAATGGTGCGCCATTGGCTGCGCCCGTTTCTTGGTCAAGTTGATGGGCGAATTCATGAATAACAACATTATGACCATCATTAAAAACCTGAGCACCGTGCTTACTGTCCTTCCACGAAAGGATCACCTTACCTAATTCCCATGATTCACCGCTCAGAACACGTGGCTTATTTTGTAACACACCAGCGGAATCTTTAGTCTCATGATGAGCAACAAAGGCAGCCGGGTAAACGTAAATCGATTTTAATTTACGATAATAATTTGTTTTGCGGTTAAGCAGTAGCAAACAAGCTTGTGCAGCAATAGTGACTCTTATTTCATCAGTGATTTCAACCCCTTCAAATCCTTGAAAATCTTTTTCGGCCAAAAATACCAATACGTGTTGTTTCAATTGCAATTGAAGATCCGTAGGCATTGAATAAAAGAAGGGTACGTTTCGCTTAAGGATCTGCCGCCACTCTTTTGGAAAAGGTTGTGACTTTATTTTGTCTCTTCGCTGCTCGACCCATCTTGGTTTTAACAAAACGTAACCGATTAGACCGATAGTAATGACTGCAATAATGATTAAAGGGGACATACAAGCTCACACATTGAACGTTAAGAGCTTTAATTGTGATGAATTATTGAATTTCAAGTTACTGCAAGTGCTGATAAAAGTTCAACTGGAATAAATACGGTGGACCATAAATTGCTTAGTTAAAAGCTACCAATAAAGACAAACAAGGAAAAAAATGAAAACTCTATTCGTCGTTATTACGACACTATTCGCCGTAACCTTAGTAAACTCAGTTCATGCAGAACAGAACAAATCATTAAAAAACACTGTTTTAACGTTAGATAAGAAGATGTTTGAAGCATTCAACACTTGTGATCTGAAAACGATGAGTAGCCTATTTGACCAAGATTTAGAGTTTTATCACGATAAAGGTGGTCTAACTAACTATTCCCAAACCATGCAAGCGACTAAAAATAACTGTGAAGCAAAGCTTGGATTAGTAAGAACATTACTGCCAGAGCACACCGCCATTTTCCCCGCAGGAAATTATGGCGCTATTCAAGAAGGTCAGCATCAATTTTGTCATATGGAAAATGGCAAAAATGAATGTGGTACGTTTAAATTTGTTCATGTCTGGAAGAAAGTTGGTGATCATTGGCGCATATCGAGAATCATTAGTTATGATCACTAAGATTTGTATTTTCGACGATTGCTAAAACGCGCTGGTAATTTGCGATCGTTCTTGTTTCTACTGCGCCTATAATACGCCCTTGTTGATAGAATAAAATGTACTGATCTCCAGCCGTCATACTGTGATAGAGATACGACGACCTTCCAGTACATTCTTCGCACTTTGATTCCATAGCAAACAAATTTCCGTGAATAGAATGAAGCACGTTAAAAGAGGTATTTATGTTTTCTAAGTAATGATTACTTTTTATTTTGTCTCGTTTAACGAGCGCTAACAGTTCTGCTAACGTCCCCGCAACATTTGAAGAGTTCGGTTCGAGCTCTTCTATATAGGGGACATCGATTTGTCTCGACAAGAGTTCAGCCCACACGATGGTATCCGAATGGCTCACCAATCTTTTGATGTGCGTTGTACTCGTTGCAAAAGCAGAAACGGGACATGAACTAACACTCCCCGAAAGAATGAACACTAAAAGCGTAATTATTAATTTCAAAAATCACCTTCTCGATTGTCGTTACAACAGTAACAACTACATTACACCTATTAACCATCATTTGCAACCAAGACCTTTTTTGCAAGAAAGTTGACAGTTACCTTGCCATCTATAAACTAAATAATAAGTACCGGAAATAATTAGTCAATTTGCACAGGGAATAAGGAAACTAAATGACCAATATCGTCAGTAAAATAAAAGACAAAGTCCAACGACACAAGGAAAGACATAGTGAACTTGCTTACCAGTATGTGTTCTCGGATTCTATCTATTTTGTTAATTCTGTTCATTGGGATGAAGTGGCCGAAAACCAGACGGTTCTGTTAAGCAGAAACTACCTAAAAACTATAGAATCCTATTCACCAGAAAATACAACGCAACGTTATGCCATTGCCTACTCCGACGGTATTCCAGTGGTTATTATTGCCTGCCAAATAGCGGATATTAACGGAGAAAATATTGTTAGCCCTAAAAGCGAACTAGGTCTTTCGTTAGCTAATAAATACCAGGAACGAATTTTAGTTTGTGGTAATTTAGTTTCCAGTGGTTTGCATGGTGTTGCTTTTGCAGATGGGTTAGACCTAGAAATGGGTTGGCGGATTGTCGCAGAAGTATTGTACAAGATTCGCCGAAGCGAAAAGCTAGCGGGCGCCGTTGATTTTATGTTGATAAAAGACATAAAAGGCGACCAGTTAGAATGCTCATCAGTGGTGGAACGATTTAGTTATCGCAAGATTCAAACGGACCCCGATATGGTTTTACAACTCGCAGAAAAAACGCAAAGCTTTGACGATTATCTAGCACTATTAAACTCAAAATATCGTAGTCGGATCAAGAAGGTGATTAAAACGATTGATTCGTCCGGATTAGAATGTCGAAAAATAAAGTTGGATGAGCAAATCGACGAAAAAATGCATACGCTTTATCTCAATGTAGAAAGACAATCAAAAACTCGATTAGCAACGCTACCTCTGGGTTATTTTAACGGCTTATCCGAAAACCTAGGTGATGATTTTGTTTGCTATGGGATTTACAAAGAACATGAGATGGTTGGTTTTATTTCGATGATCAAGGATGGTAAAGAAGCCATCGCATATTATGTGGGATTTGATTACAAAGTTAATGAAAAACTTCCCATCTATTTTCGGTTATTACAGTTAGCGATTGTCGCAGCCATTGAAATGGGCTGCACAAAAGTTCTATTTGGACGTTCTGCGTTGGAGCCAAAAGCCAATCTAGGAGCAAAACCGGTTGATGCATATGTTTGGGCGAGGCATCGAGTTCCAGCAGTTAATTTTCTGGTGAGACGAATATTCAGAAACTTACCTTTTGATGAAGCTCCAGAGAGAGGTGCTCTAAAAGAAAAGAAATAGCATTCCTTATCTTTTAGAGGAAAATCAAATCTGTCGCTATGAGTCGAATCATTATTCTATTTGAGCGACTCTCGTTTGACGATTTTTTACTTTACCAATTTGACTCCGAATAGAACCGGAATAAAGCAAGTAATTCGCTAATGCCATTATAGGAATTGCTGCGAACCCAATAATAGGGGTGAGTTGATAGATTATTAAGAAGATAAATAAGATTCTCAGTAGCAATCGAATAAAGAAATTGGAGCCTTTGGAAACATAATTCCTGAGCCCTGCCACTAAATACAATCGATAAAAAATGATGCCTGGTATTAATCCAACAATCGGTATGAATCCAAATATCGAGGTTACCACTAAAGTTTTGGCTAATCGCTTTCGAATGCTTCTTAAATAATCATTCACTTCCTCGGCACTGGCAAAGAGTGGTTTTTTGCACACACCGCAATCCATATCGACCTTTTTCTCTGAACTTGCCGCCGCACAATGGGGACATCGTTTCACTCGAAGCAGATCTAACTTGTGCTGTTGGACATCTTCCATTGGGGTGTCCCGTTTTGACAGTCCCATAAAACCAACCGCCAAGACATGCTCCAACCGTCGTTCACATTGCCCACAATGAAGCGCACTAAGATGATTAATATGCTGGCAACTATCACAGGCAACACTGTGTTTTAGCTCAGTTCTTTTTACCCATAACCGCAATGCAACGATAATTAATAACGCCACTCCAGCAGCCATCAGCGCTAGACTTGGTAGAATAATGAAAATTAGTGGTCCAAAAATTCCCATCCCTCCTTCAATGCGACCTAATAATTTTCTCATGCCCATGCTGTCAGAATCATCGATTTCAATTAGAAATGCATACACACCTGATCGAATTTTGCATAACAACCAAGTGAGACTGCCAATGATAAATGACCACACGTACTCAACTGAAAAGAAACCACCGAAATCAGTACTAATACCTTCTTCTTTAAGATGTTCTATTAGCAGTAACGGGTCGCCTTTGATAAGTACAAAACAAATAATGAATGAGAAAACAGCTTTTAGTTTGGCTTCGGTCATATTCCAAATATCTTGCAATTCTGGCGACCGGTTCATCATATTTTCAACGAGCGCAAGTATAAAGGTAAGCGCTATAAACCAGGGTGTTTGCATCCATTCAGGTAACCCGGTTAACAACCCTGCAGCCTCTATATCAATTTTGAATTCAAAATACTCAAGCAGAGCGGGATGTTTAACAAAATAGGCAGCCAGCGCCGAACCGCAGATAGTCATCATTGCCCGACCGGCGACAAGAGGAATTAAAAGAAGGCTATAAAGATAAAATTCAATTTCCATATTGCGGGCTCCACCACGTTTTTAAACTACAGGTTGAATATTGCTAACCTCTGATACTATCACTTATCAGATAATTCTCAAATGAACCCGACTTCAACATGGCTGATTGACCCCCCTATGCTTTTAGATAGTGGGTTATTGGCCGTGTAATGCGAACCAATCAACCATGACATTCTTTAAGTTTTGGTCCTGAGAAAATAAAGGAAGTCCGTGACCATTGCCTTTATATAAATGCAGGCGAGTTTGTTTATTCTTTGCTTGATCAAAGATCTTCTTTGACGACTTAAAAGTATACTCATCACCTTGTGATGCAATAATGAGGGCAGGCGTATCACTGAGCGCCACGAATTGAGCGATCCTTTCGTCATTCATTCCTGAAGAAAAGAAAGTGAAACTTTTTGGTTTAAAACGTTTGGCGAGCGTTAATGATTGGCCACCACCACAACTTGCTCCAATAAATGAAATATTGTCTCCACCGACTTTTTTGCTCAAGTACTGATAGGCAATCTTTACATCAGAAGGCCAATGGTCGCCGCGCATTTTGCGAACATTAGAAAAGTAATCATCTCGACTCAAAGATTTCTTTCTCATTTTAGTCAACGAATAAGTATCATCCACACTTTTACCGTAGCCTCGAAAGTCTAATGCGAGTGTATGAAACCCGGTTGAAGCTGCAAGCTCGGCCAATTCACTATACATGCCTTTTTCTTCGTTACATTGATGCAACATCAAAACACCTTTTTTAGATGGTTGTTGTGGCGACTTATAACTTGCGGAAAGAACGAACCCATCCTCAGCTTTTAAAGTCACCTCTTTTGCGTGAACCGAAAAAATGGAAAGGCAAGCTGCCAATGTAATAAAGGCGCTTAGCGGACGAAATTTGATTTTGTTCATAGTTTGACTCCAACACTAGTTTGTAAACCGGACTAGTCTACAAGGGAAATAATTTCTAATCTTAATACAAATGTAACAATGGATGATTAATTGACACTGTTCCATCTGTAGAAGATATCCCTTCAGCAAATGGTCTTTACCAACCTGATACAAACTAATTAATCAAAATGGGCTAGAATAAACAAAACAATAATTAAACTGCCTGACCTTATTCAATGACAAAATCTGACTCTAAACGCTATCACGCTTTTATTTCCTATCGACATGCAGATAATAAAGAGCAAGGTCGGCAATGGGCGACCTGGATGCACCAGGCGATTGAAACTTACCAAGTTCCTACGGATCTAGTTGGTAAAACCAATGCGCGAGGTGAGAAGATTCAATCACGCATTTTCCCCATATTTCGTGATGAAGAAGAACTACCCGCCCATGCTGACCTGGGAAAATCCATTGTTTCAGCATTAGACTCCACTCGACTACTCATCGTTTTGTGTTCACCGAGAGCGTACCAATCGACTTATGTCGCCGATGAAATAGATTATTTCAAAAGCCAAGGCCATTCTGACCGGATTATTGCTGCAATGATTGACGGTGAGCCTAATACCAGCTGGGACACCAGCAAGCTCAAACTAGGGTTTACTGCGGAAGACGAGTGCTTTCCGATACCCCTCCAGTTTGAATATGATGAATCAGGTAAACGAACAGACAAACACGCTGAACCCATTGCGGCAGATTTTCGGATTAATAATAACGGAACCCCGGAACAAGCCTGGACTTCACTTGAGGCTTATCGACAAGACTTAAAAAACAATCAAAAATTATCAAAGGCGGAAATTGATAACCTTGTCAGCAGTTATCAATCACAGCAACATTTAATGCTGTTAAAAATCATCGCCGGGATATTAGGGGTGCCATTGGGCGAGTTGACCCAACGCGATAAAGAATACCAACTAGAGCAGGCTCAGATAAAAGCAAAAAAACTAAGACGCTGGTTATTTGCCGTTTCATTGCTCACCATCGCCGCTGTCATCGCTAGTTTTTTTGCTTGGAACCAACGACAAGAAGCTATCGCACAGCGGCATGAAGCACTAAGCCAGCGCAATGAGGCAATGGCCAATCAGAGTAATTATTTGACGGTTGAAGCTGAAAAGCGGGTTGGCACCCCAGAAAATGACCTTGCATTATTACTCGCACTAAATGCTATGCCAGGAACCTATGGTGGAGCACGACCAGCTCCGGATAACCAAGCAACACTCTATCGTGCCACAATGGAAGCGTCTAAAGTGGCTACATTTCAACATGACGAGACAGTGAACAAATCTATTTTCAGTCCAGATGGCACTCAAGTAATTACCACATCTAATGACGAAACAGCCGTACTGTGGTCCGTTGGCACTGGCAATAAAATCAAAGAGTACAATCTATTTCATGTGGTAGAGCGCGTTGAGTATAGTCAAAATGGAGAAGTATTTGCCTTATCAGCAATGGCCAGCAAGTATGTCATTTTATACGATAGTCACACTGGTGAAAAACTTCATTGGCTGGATCAGGGAAGAAGGGCCTATGTCAACAAAATGAGTTTTAGCCCAAACAGTGAGATGATAGCGGTGAGCTATTCTGTCTATGGTAGTCAGTACATAACAGTATGGAATGTTTCAAGCGGAGAGAAAATAAAGACCTTTGAACAAGAACAAGCTATTTATTCAATTGCTTTTTCTAACGACAGCTCTCGAATTGTATCTGCGTCATTTGGCGGAGAGATCAGCATGTGGACTATCGATGATGGAATCAATCTGTTCACGTTTCAAATTGGAGACACCCTAAGAAGTATCTCTTATTCAAATAATGACAAAACCTTTGCGACCATGTCCAACAAGCAAGCCGTGCAGATCTGGTCCGCACAAGACGGTCGACTTTTAGCGTCGACTGAACTACAAGAGAGGAAACATGGCTTTCCTAAATATAACCTTACCTATAGTCCTGATGACCAATCAATTCTAGCGGTTCATGGAGACAACTGGGCAGATCTCATATCGACTACCAATGGTAAACTCATTCATCGATTTGAACATCTAGACGAAGTAACTCACGCAGCATTTAATCCACAAGGCGATGCGATAGTCACTAGTTCACACGATAAGAACATTGTTATTTGGTCGACGGTTACAGGGAAAGAGCGACTACGATTTTCTCATGCGGACAAAGTACTCCACGCAGAGTTTAGTCCTGATGGTCGAAGTATTATTTCATCCTCTCGCGACAAAACAGCCAGCTTATGGCGAATGCAAGGTCAATATACTGGTTTGTTAGATAATTACCCGAGCAACATCAAATACCTTTCTACCGATAATAAAAACAATCGATACCTCATCGCTTCTGAGAATGGTAATTTTGAATTAAGAAACCTCGATAACAACACTAAACTTGAATCGTTTTCACAAGCAGATAAAAATGAAGCCATTGGTCTTTGCGAAAATAAAAATCTTTTATTTGCTGCACGCACAGTCGATATGACAAGGGTATTTTCGTCCAACCATACGGACGAACGTCGTTCCATTAACAATAAAAATATCACTATGAGTCCTGACTGCACAACATACGCTATAGCAAAGAACAGTTACAGTATTGATGTTTTCGATGTTGCATCTAACAAGCGATTATCTACTCTCACGCATAAACAAAATTACCGGGTTAACAAAATAAAGTTTAGTCACGACAGCAAATACCTAGCGACTTACTCAATCGATTGGGATGCTCGAATGGTTTACGAAGATCGGATTGAGAATATTAATTCTGAGGTAACAATATGGTCTGTTCACAATGGTGACCCGTTGGATGTTATCGATATTGATTCAGGTGGTAGCTCCGAAGTCATGGCAATCGAATTTTCGCCAAACGACAAAATCATCCTGATTAAGAAATTCGTCGGTAGTCATCGAATACACCATGGCGAGGTGACGCTTTATTCCATCGAAAATGGCGATATGATATTAGATTCGCGATACCAAGATAGCTCGACAGTAAAGAATACTACTTTCTCTCCGGATAGTCATAATTTGGTAACAACGATTTCTTTTGTCAATGACGAAGGTCATCGAGTAAACGATATGTTCATCGATTCGATCACCGAAGACAAACCTCTCGCACGGCTAAAACATCAGAGCTCGCACCATTCGCCTGAAATTTCCACTGATGGAAAACTGATGGCTATAACCGATGATAACCGAACTATTATCATTTGGAGTTTAGGTAATTTTAGCCCGATAGCTTCCTATCAAACGAAGCAGGATATCAACCAATTATTTTTTTCAAATGACGGCGACAAGTTGATCGTTATTTCAAAAGATAATATTTACCATTTACCGATCATTGCTGCAGAAAAATTGACTGAAACTGCGATCAATAAATTACCCTTTAATCGAACCTGTTTAACCGCAAAAGAGCGAGAAAAGTTTTTCTTGTCTCCCTTAAGTGATGAGCAAAAACTACAAAGAGGTTGTCCCGATCCTGTGACCGAAGAGTAATCAAATCAATGTTTGAAAACTATTGATAATTATTCGCTGTTTGGATCGCTTTCAGTAATATGTAAATGCAGATTTACCGCTAACGGCTTGCAACTGATTCTAGACCAACGTCAGTCAAACCTGGCTGACTGTGGCAAGACTTGCATTGAACGTCGATAGCCAATGGATTGCCGCAGGGCTGATGAATTAGTTCGAGGGATTGGTCTGTTTTAGACAGGTCTGTTTTAGACAATCCGTCAACAACCCACTGCCTCATCGCCATGATAATCGGAAACAGGGAACGCCCTTTGTTAGTGAGAATATATTCGCTTCGCGGTGGCTTATTTTGATAAAGACGTTTTTCGAACACACCAGTTTTGACCAACAAATTAAGTCTTGCGCTTAAAATATTAGAGGCAATATTCAGCTGTTGTTGATAACCGTCATTTCGCTTCACCCCCAAAAAGGATGCAATCAATATCAGTAAGGTCCACCGATCACCAATCAGATCACTAATGCTCAATAATCGATCGTCTTTCGCCTCTTGCAAATCAGTGCTACGGACTCGCCTCATTTTATTCAGTGATTTAAATGCAGCCAGCTGGCCAGTCGAGTTTTCAGCCATCACGGGCAAGGATACTTCTGACACTAATAGTTGCTCATTACACTTTCGACAAACCGCCATTGGACTTAACGGCTGCGAACATTCTAGGTGATACAGATTGGAAGAGGCCTGAAACTGCTCACCCGAAGTCCACTCCATTTCCCACTGCCAAGCCAGCAATGAAATAGGAAATAAGCGACTTCCTTTTTCACTCAATTTATATTCGACACGTTTACTCGATTGTCCATAGGGTCGCTTATGTAAAATATCCTCCGCCACCAGGCATTCTAATCGGCGAGACAATGTGGCCTTGCTGATACCGGTGTAACGTCGAAATTCCTCAAATCGGCTTCGACCCAAAAAGCAATCTCTCAATATTAGTAGTGTCCACCGGTCGCCAATGACATCTAAGCCACTGGCAATCTCAGAATTAACGATGTATTTATGTTCACTCATTGACAGATTATATTCTGAATAGAACCCTGTTGTAAGATAATAAAGCTAATTGAAAAGGTTACCTCCTCCTAGGACCAATTTATTTATTTAAACATATCAGTGAGTTATCGGTTAATTGACAGCTCACCAAAACTATTAGTATCATAACGCAAGTAATAATCAAACCTGTTGACGGTACACCAAAAATGAACATCAAATACAAGAACGATGTAAAAAACACAGTGAAACCCAACCGCCACCCATACCTCAATGGTGCGTGGACGCCTAACTACACTGAGTATACGGCTACGGATATGGAAGTGATCGGTGAGATCCCCGATGATATCGATGGGGTGTATATTAGAAACACCGAAAACCCGGTTCACGAACCCATCGGCAATTATCATCCTTTTGACGGGGATGGCATGATCCACTCAATGGTATTTAAAGACGGCAAAGCCGAATACCGTAATCGCTTCGTGCGCACCAAAGGATTTAACGCTGAACAACTCGCCGGAGAAGCCCTTTGGACTGGTATTGCCAATGATCCCAGAAAATCCAAACGGCCAGGATGTGGCGCTCAGGGTTATGTTAAAGATTCATCGTCAACAGATGTGGTGGTTCACGCTGGACAAATCCTATCGACCTTTTGGCAGTGCGGTGATGCTTATCAACTCGATCCTTTTACATTAGAGCAGTCAGGCACAGTTGGCTGGGCACCGTTAGAAGGTATTTCAGCTCATCCAAAGATCGATGAAAGAACCGGCGAGATGATGTTCTTCAACTATTCCAAACATGCGCCGTACCAACACTATGGTGTAGTTGATAAGAACAATAAATTGGTCCACTACACACCAGTGCCATTACCGGGTCCGCGTTTGCCACACGATATGGCGTTCTCAGAAAATTATTCAATTTTGGTTGATTTGCCCCTTTTCTGGGATCCGGAAATGCTCAAGCAAGGCCGACATCATGCCCGCTACTTCGATAATCTAAAAACTCGCTTTGGCATCTTGCCTCGTTATGGCACTGCTGACCAAGTTCAATGGTTTGAAGCCGATCCGACTTATGTTCTTCATTGGATGAATGCCTATGAAGAAGGCGATGAAATTATACTCGAAGGTTATTTTCAAGATCAGCCAGACCCACAACCATTACCCGGTATGCCACCGGCCGTTGGTCAGTTAATGGCGAACATTGATATTCATTCATTTCAGTCTAAATTACACCGCTGGCGCTTTAAT
>JAHRVB010000191.1 GCA_019090895.1 Kangiellaceae bacterium | reverse complement strand
CTGAATCAGAATCTGAAGCCAAATCTGAATTAAGTAAATGCCGTACTGCTGTACAAAACATTTTGTAGTTTTTTTGTGCCGCCGCTGGTTGATTCAAAAACGCGAAGTGCTGCCCTCCCCCGGTCCAAGATTGGAAATACGGATCGAACACATCGCAAAATCCGTATGGGCCATAATCGAGAGTGAAGCCACCCGCCGCGCAATTGTCACTGTTGAAGTTGCCCTGGCAGAAGCCGATGCGGATCCAGTTGGCTATTAGTGACGTCAGGCGTTTGCAGAACTTGTCCGCAAGCAACACTACTTTTTCGGCAGTATTTAGTTTGTTATCGATAACGTCACTGTACTCTCTATCGATCAAGTGCAGCACAATCTTCTCGAGTTCCTCCATCGCTTTAGGATGTTCCTTGTTACGTACTCGGCGACCAAATAGCTCCAGCTGACCGACTCGAAGAAATGAAGGTGCTACTCGAGTCGAGATAGCGACAGCCTCCGATACATACACATCGGGGTCTTTCATACGCGAACCCGGTGAGTACCAAGGTCGCTGGACGTGTTCTGTTTTAGAAACGTATAAACTCAAAGAGCGTGAGGTTGGCACGCCAAGGGAATGCATGTGTTCTTGTGCTAGGAATTCTCGGACGCTTGAACGTAAAACCGCACGACCATCGGCACCGCGACAATAAGGCGT
Source organism: Kangiellaceae bacterium (assembly GCA_019090895.1). Lineage (GTDB taxonomy): Bacteria > Pseudomonadota > Gammaproteobacteria > Enterobacterales > Kangiellaceae. Next base: position 5,103 of record JAHRVB010000191.1, on the reverse strand, counting down.
TCTGCCCCCACCTTTTAGTTGCATTTCCCAACGCTGACCTTTGAAAACGCCTTCAAGCACGGAAATTGCTCGACCGTCCCCATATCCGTTACCGGTTTGAAACGGGCATTGTTGGATGTATTCTGTACCGTAAATGGAAAGTGCGTAGCCAGTTGCCCAGCCGACTTTGCTTAAGGGTTCTGGTACTTGGGAAAGGTCGCCGGAAAACATTCGGATAAAGTCGTCGGATTCTGCCAAGCTGTCGGCGAAGCCGAGTTCTTGAAAGAACTGCTTGCTGTGTGCGATGTATTCTGGAGATTCGATTGGGGTGGGTGTCACAGGGACAAAATGGCCGGAGAAGACTTGTCGAGGTGCATGGTCTAAACCATAGCCATCTTCATCGCCGCTTTGTTTTGCATCAGGATCGCAGTTGAGATTGTCCACCAGCGAGTAGTTTGCTAGCTCTGCTAGATCTACGAGAGATTCTATCGGTGCTGGGGTTGAGGAGTTTTCCTCGGATATGTGCTTCATCATTAAACTTCTGTAGCTGTCTACTAACAGGTACTATATCGGCAATGGCTGAGACACTCAATATGCTTTTTATTAGTAGTCCAGAAGGTTTCTATTAGTTAATACGGCAAAGAAAGACCCGTCCAGAAAGTGTCGCAAAGCCTGAAAAAGTTTAACTGAGCTTAACTAGCTGAAATTAAGGAATAAAAATCGATAGAGTGCCGAAAAGAAACCAGCACTAGGTAATCAACTTACGGAAAATATATCACTACACTTTGAGACTAAATTTAATAATCAAATCTCAGAACTGTTTGGTATTATCCATCCGGATCGTGAGAAATATCTTGAACCGGAGCGACGCAATAAATTCATAACATAGTTAACAGTGAGCATATTTCATTCCGACATCTACTAAAAACAGACGAAATATTTTTTACTCTCACTGACCCTGATTTTATTTCGGAAAATTTCGGATATTTATTAAGTGGATGCCAATACGTAATAAGTGCCTCGTCCAATGCCTTTGGCTTGGATCAAATTTAGTTGAGTCAGCTTTTCAAAATCTAGCTTGCGTGATGCCAAACTACGATCAGATATTGCTCCATATTCGCGTTGCGTGATACTTCCTTGTTCCAAAAGATAGTCCAGGATTTGTTGATGGTGGGTTTCTATTCTTGGTTTTGTGCTTGACTGTACTTGTAACAATTTTATGATACGACGTAATTCATCTAATATGCCTTCTGAAAAATATTCTAACCATGTTGAAAAATCAATATTATCTTTCAGATCATAATAATCCCCTTCCAAACCGACAGCCTTAAAGTAACGTGTGATATTACGGTTGTAGTAATCTTCAAAACTAAATATTTCAAATAGATCAAGTCCGCCATTACCCAAAATAGCAGTTGTTAGTAGTCTTGTGGTTCGGCCATTACCGTCTATAAAAGGATGAATAATGACATTTTGACGATGAAAAATACCTGCAAGAATAATAGGATCAATTTTCCCAACATTTTGATTAACAAAAGCCATTAGCGATTGAGTCAATTGTTTTACATCTTTTGCATCTGGCGGGATAAAAACAACCTCATCAACCTTACGAGGATTGCGAATAATCACAGGGTCTTGCCGTAAAGTTCCACAATGAAAAGGGTTATCCATTAAGCCATCTACCACTTGTGCTTGAACTTTCTCTAGTGTTTTTGCAGTGAGCTTAAAGCGATTGTTGCGGACAGATTTATAAAGAGCTTGCAAAGCGTTGTTGTAATTGATTACTTCACGTTGGGTATCACGAATAGTTTCTATACGGCTTTTCAATAACCGCTTTACATCGGTCAGCGGCAGTGGATTACCTTCTATACTGGTAGAGGCATAAGACGACAGCTCTCTGGCATTTAACTCTAGTTTTGCTAAAGCCGAATGAGTAAGATTCTGAGCTCTAATTTCACCAATAGACTCTCCAATCTCACGGATTGTTAGGAGAAGTTGATTGCTAATAGTGTATTGAGGTTGCCATATCATAGCCTTAAATTAGCCGATAACTAGCCGTAAATCAAGTGTTTATTTAGCCATAAATTGGCCTTAAGTTAGCTTGAATTAACAGTATGTCTACGCCTCATTCAATAAAACCTAATCAAACTATTGATTTAACAGAGGGGTTCATCACTCTAAGGTCACTCAAAACTCGAAAGTACGGCTCGTGAAACATACCTGAAATCAGGCTGTCTGTTTTTAGTTCATTGGGAATAAAGCTTCGACTAGCTCGTGGCATACATCTTCTTCCTTAAAGATTACTTTTTGATGATAAAAACTGCTGTTTAAGCTGACTTTATTGCGTATATTCACACCTATTAGCTTGTTATTCAATTACTTGGGTTGGTCCGACCGGATAATAGATATTTGGGTTGGTCCGACCGGATAATAAGATATAAAATAATGCTGTCTGGTCGCTGGAAAGAAGTAAAAACCCTTACAGGCTATATCAAGCGCATCAATGCGAAAAAGTCGGGGAGCGCTGATTTGAATAGAATATTCGGTGAGAAGCTTAAATTAGTCGAAACAAACCGGTATATATTGGAGAATGAATCCAAATAACATTACAACGATATTCATACCAATAGATAGATTTAAAGCTATACGTTCCAATCAGGTGAAAAAGTCATAATAAACTCCTTAGTATTCACTTCAATAAAAGTCGATATCATAATACTTACAAAGAAATTGTCAATACTTATAGGTTCTATAAAATATCAACAGCACTTGTACTTTAGAATAGCTGTAGCAGCGTAGATGTCAAGCTCTAATCCCCATTACCTAGGAGAGAGTTAACTCTTGAAAGTACACTTGGTTCAGTCAGTTTTCCCCAAAGTTGTGACTCTACAACGAGTTTCTCTATCCTGTAAGCTATTGTTTTGGCTTGCTCTATTTGGCCAATATAAGTGTAACTGCTCATTAATGTGTCTAATTGGGCTATATTTTTGCACTTTGAAATTTCAATCCGTGGCTCTAAGCTTTTAAGGTGTTTGGGAATAGCTAGCATATACTCTTTATTCTTTCCACTCACCTTTTTGAAATGCTCTATTTCCAGAGAATAAAAAAGAAGATTATTGATTAATTTTGTTTCATAGTCTTCCATTAGCCCATCAATTTGAAGCCCGTCTTTAGTTTTTATATATGCTTGCTCTAAGTATTGTTTCACTTTGAGTGATGCCGGATTGACTGAATATATTTCGTCGGCCTCTTTCCAGTATGCAAGACCAAATAGAATGTGAATAGCAACACCAAGTTTATTTAACTCGACATCAGGTAAGGAAATCAATCTATCTTTCTCTTTTAATTTGGATAGTGTTGCAACACTATCCGAACACTTTTTTAGATGTTTTCGAGAGTCTTCGAACTTACTTATTTCTAAGTACGCCTGGCCAAGTCTAAAATGTATAATAGGAAAAGCTGGGTACTCTGAAACTAAATCTTTATAGATGCTAATGGCACTTATTGTTTCTTGGTGTATGTTGATTGATAACCGGCAGAGCGCTTCATCCATCTTAATATAGTACCTAAATCGCTTCCTGCCTTCTGGTGTTCGAATTAATTTACCTTCCTTTATTTGTGCATATAAATACTTAAAACCTTCTGCAGCATTGATAAATGTTTGTTCAGAATTGTTGGCATTTTCTGCCTTTGCTCTTTGTTGTCTAATCGTCTTGTATTGATCAATTACGAGTTGTGACACTTTCGCTTCTAAAAGATTCGACTCTACAATCTTATCAGTAACTAATGTAGTAATGGTTTGTCGCTGATGAATCGGTTGTACCGCAAGATCTCTAATGTTGTCCGCATACTCAGCACATGAATCTACGAATTTTTTCAGGGTTAGCAAATTTTTGCCAACCAGCTCAGGGTGCTGAATGGGTTCGTCCGTTTTTCCAGTTCTATTTTGATATCCATACTGATGGTCTATTTCTCCCCAAGCATCCTCGAATACCGTTCTGATCTGAATTTCAATTGGAATTCTATAGTTTTGATCGAACTCGTCTACACTTTGGTCAATAAACGCTACTAAGTGAATACTTGAATACCTAGCGGCTGAACCGTTTTCTTGTATCTCTTCTTCAGGCATTAGTTCGAATGTCTTTATTTCTTGAATTACCTGGCTAACGACTGGGTCATTTCCTATATCTGGAGTATAAATTATAGCTTCTTTAAGGTCGTTCTTTACAAAAGGAATTGGGTTATAAGGTAGTTTGTGAGAAATCAAAGATAATATAGTGCCCACAACTTTAGACATGTCTTGTCTAAATAGAGTTACTATCCTTAATCCCAGAACATCAGTGATTTTGTCAATAGTGTAATCTGGCTTACTCTCTCTTTTTATTTCAACCTTCTGAATCAATTTACTCCAAGGTTTCACTCTAGTTTTGTACGCATAACAAATGTCCTGTAACTTTGCCGTTTTTAATATGTCCAAGAGCCTGCTCTCTGCTGTTGAGGCTGCCGTAGAAATTTGTAGTGACTCAAACTTGATATCTTCCATTGAAATTATTTATCCTTATTAAATTGGCAGCACGATGTTCAACATAGATAGATTCTAAATCCAATTTACCTTGTTTTTATGTGAAATGCTATTAATGGCTGCTATTCAAGATAAGAGTTATCTTGACAATGAGTTAGGAATACTCTGATTATCACTACCTCTAACTGTCATGAAATGTATAGTGAGTGGATGTCAGCTAACTCCCCTCAACTGGACATCAATGGTGATTTTATATTTTGACTCGAACCGGCCAAGAGCGGACATTAAAGGTTATTACTTGAGAGCCTAACTTAGCGCTTAATAATGTTGATTTTTTTCACCGATTTATTTATCTGTTTCTTTAAGTGTGGACCATGATACTCGGACATGTACACCTTCGCCTTTTGACAACTTCTTTCTTTCGATAAATCGACTTTCGAAAATAAACTCATTGGTTAAAATTGACAAATTGGGTCAAAATTGACTCTGACCTTTATTACCTAAATGAGCAACATCCTTATGCTCTAACTAATAACCTAGTCAACCAAAGGTGCATAAAATGTTGTCTCATCCCGCGACCAGCCAGCAACACTTTCGTCTGT
>JAHRVB010000190.1 GCA_019090895.1 Kangiellaceae bacterium | reverse complement strand
CATAATTCGCTTCATGAAAAAAATACACTTCTCCCATGCCAACGGCTTTCCAAGTCAATCTTATGAATACTTCTTCAACCAGTTGAACGAAGTTGAGATCGATTTCATTAATACCATGGGACATGCGGGTTATGAAAATAAGAAAAACCTGTCATTTTTGCGCGATGAATTGATTGATCATATTAGCAATAATAACGAAGAACCCATAATAGGAATAGGTCATTCATCGGGCGCTGCCGCAACTTTATTGGCCGCTGCACAAGCCCCAGAATTATTCGAGCGGATCGTTTTGCTAGACCCAGTTACGCTTGGAAGTCGGAAACGCTTTGCGATTGATCTGTCCCAAAAGATGGGATTGTGGAACCGTTTTAGTCCAGCTAAAAGAGCAAGAGAAAGACGTTATCAGTTTAACAATCGTCAAGAGGCTTCTGAATATTACAAGCAAAAGACATTGTTTAAGAATTTCCATCCCAGTTGCTATCAAAATTATATTGACTATGGATTAGCACAAATTGGTGAACATTTTGAACTAACTTTTTCACCGGAGGTCGAAGCCGACGTATTCAAACACGCACCGACCCGAATTCCCAAAGATCTTTCAAAAGTGAAGGGGACGATAATTTATGCTAAAAATAGTAATATTTTCGGTCAATCTGACATCGAGTGGTGGAAGAGAAGACACCCGCATTTTAAATTGATTTGTTTCGATGGTTATCATCTATTCCCGTTTGAGCAACCGGAAAAGGCGGCTGAGGTCATTAATGACTTGCTCTAGAGAAATGGATGAAAGAAAAACGACTATTTTCTCGTTCCTTGATTCAAAATCACCACCATTAATTTTAAACCCTTAGGATGAACATGGATAAATTCATAGTACCAATTGTATTAATAATTATTGTCATCGCATTTTTTTACTTTAAAAATAATGTAAGCAGTGAAGCTATCAAAGAGAATACTTTAAAAGGCTCTGAGTTCTTAGCGACCAATAAGAATGAGGAAGGGGTAGTAGAGACCGCGTCAGGTATGCAATACAAAGTGCTAACTGTAGGAACTGGAACTGTTCACCCTAAAGCGAGCGACACGATCAAAGTTCATTATCATGGAACATTACTAAATGGGACAGTGTTTGATAGTTCTGTTGAGCGTGGGTCTCCTCTCAGCATTGGGCTTAATCAAGTTATTTCCGGTTGGACCGAAGGCGTTCAATTGATGGTTGTTGGTGAGAAAACACGCTTTTTTATTCCAGCGAGTTTAGCTTATGGAAATCATTCATCAGGAAAAGTAGAAGGCGGCTCACTGTTGATTTTCGAAGTTGAATTGCTTGGAATTAAAGAGTAATTGAGAATACCAACAGACTATTCTTACTGTTCTTGAAGGTTAAAGGCGTTTCGCAGCGCTACGCTCTGACTGCGACCTTCTTTTTTCAATAGCTAAAAAAGAAGGCAAAAAAACCAATGAAGTTCGCACTAGGCACCGCGATTTCGTTTTTAAATAAGCTGTACTTTTGGTGTTTGCGTTTGCCGTTAGATTGGATGTTGGTATCGTAAGAGATTAACCGTTCTTTGCCCTGTGGCTACGAGCAGGCCGACGTTCCCATGACCATCGGAACAGTGGAAAAGCTGTTTGAGTGCAGCGAGTTCTTTTCCACCCGTTGGACACAGCGAGCCAATCCGGCTCGCTTTAAGCTATCGAAACATTCAACTAAATCAATTCGCGCTCGTTTCAACGAAAAAGACTTTTTGCCCTCTTTTGTGTCTTCGGATAAAAGAAGGTCGCAGTCAGAGCGCAGCGCTGCGAAAAGCTCTTAAAAAAATAAAATAAATTTCTAATGACTCAAAAAAGCCTTATAGGCCTTATTATTAGTTTCTTCTTGCCACTCGTATCCAAGTTCTTTTAGGTGTCTAAAGAAATCCAACTGCTGATCGTCTTTAACCTGAAATCCTGCCAATACTTGACCAAAAGCCGCGCCATGATTTCGATAATGAAACAATGAAATATTCCAATATTCACCCAAAGTATTGAGAAACTTTTCTAATGCTCCTGGGTACTCTGGAAACTGAAATCTAAAAATTCTTTCATTACTGGGTTTACCATTAGTGCCACCTATCATGTAGCGGATATGAAGTTTAGCAAGTTCGTTTTCGGTTAAATCATCGACTAGGTAGCCAGCTTTAACGAGATCAGAAACTAAATGTTGTCTTTCGTTAAGCTTGTTACCTAATCTCACGCCAACGAAAATATGTGCTTGTTCGCTGTTGCTAGCTGCCGCCTCAGAATAACGATAATTGAACTCAGTGATTACTCTGCCGCCAAGGCTTTTACAGAATTTTCGAAAGCTGCCTTTTTCTTCAGGAATCGTCACAGCCAACACGGCTTCTTTTTTTTCGCCTAACTCACAGCGTTCGGAAACATACCGAAGGTTATGAAAGCTCATGTTGGCACCAGATAGAATAGCTGTCATGGTATGCGGAGAAGAGTCCGCTAGCGTAATCTGAGAATACTTTTTTAAACCGGCTAATGACAGAGCGCCGGCCGGTTCTGCAATCACTCGAGTTTGTTCAAAAATGTCTTTAATCGACGCACAAATCTCGTCGCTACTAACGGTGATAACATCATCGCAGTATTGTTGAATGAGTGAAAAGGTCTTGACGCCAATTCGCTTGACGGCCACACCGTCGGCGAATAATCCAACATGATCCAAATCCACAGGTTTCGATGCAATTTGTGCAGCCGCTAAACATGCAGAATCTTCAGCTTCAACACCAATGATTTTAGTGTCAGGGCTCAGTTGTTTAATATAAACCGCCATACCTGCTAGTAGTCCACCTCCGCCGACAGGAACAAAAACAAACTCTAAATTCGATTGTTGTTGCAGAAGCTCTTTACCGATGGTGCCTTGACCTGTGATCACATCAACATCATCGAATGGATGAATCAATTCGAGAGAGTTCTGCTTGGCATAAGCAACGGATTCTTCTTGCGCTCGGTCAAAACTCTTACCAATTAATTTAACATTTCCGCCCAGACGCTTCACATTTTCTACTTTGATTTCGGGGGTGGTGATGGGCATGAAGATGGTCGCTTTAATGCCAAGTTTGCGAGCCGCCAATGCCAGTCCTTGTGCATGATTTCCCGCGGAGGCAGCAACGACTTCAGATAGTTTCTTCTGATTCGATTGAGAGTCGAGTAAGTTCGCTAGTTTATTATAAGCGCCACGAATTTTGAAAGACTGGACCGGTTGTTGATCTTCTCGCTTAATCGAAATTGAATGACCTAGTTGAGCAGAGAGTTTTACCATTTCAGTCAACTCTGTTTCTTTAGCAACTTCGTAAACACGGGTATGCAAAATTCGTCTTAGATAATCGAGACCAGTGAGTTGTTCCGATTCAGAATTTTGCATTGAATTGCTCGGTTTTGATTTAGTCAAATTCGATTGGTCGGAAGTCATAGGAATTTCTGCTATTAATCTGCGTTAGAACCAGAGCTGGACGAGAAAGCGGTATCTAAGATTTCTCTATCTCTAACGGCTCCTTTGTCAGCACTGGTTGCTAGCATGGCATAATTTTTTAACGCATAACTAATGGGCCGATGGCGACTGAAAGGCTGCCAAGCGTTTTTTCCTTTTGCTTCCATTCTTGCTTGTCGTTTTGCCAACTCATCATTGCTAATGTCTAGGTTAATACTTCTATTGGGAATATCGATAATGATGGTGTCGCCTTTTTCAATGAGGGCAATCGAGCCACCGCCGGCAGCTTCTGGAGAAACATGCCCAATGGATAAACCCGAGGTTCCGCCAGAAAAACGTCCATCAGTAATCAATGCACATTCTTTTCCCAAACCCATGGATTTTAAATAAGTCGTGGGATACAACATTTCTTGCATGCCAGGTCCGCCTTTTGGCCCTTCGTAACGAATGACTACCACCTCACCAGACACAACATCGCCGGCCAGAATGCCTTTGACGGCGTCATCCTGACTTTCAAAAACGTGAGCCGGTCCGGTAAAACAAAGGTTCTCTTCATCCACTCCAGCCGTTTTAACAATGCAGCCATCAATGGCTATGTTGCCACTCAGAACGGCTAAGCCGCCCTCTTTAGAAAAGGCATTGTCATAGGTTCTTATGCACCCTGATTGTCGATCTGTATCGAGTGTATCAAAGCGACAATCTTGACTAAAGGCTTGGGTGGTTCGAATGCCTGCGGGACCAGCGCGGAAAAAATCTTTTATCGATTGGTCTTTAGTGATCATTACATCGTAATCGCTAATTAATTGCTTAAGAGAGCTTCCGAAAATATTTTTAGCATCGGTGTTTAATAGGTTCGCTCTTGCTAATTCTCCTAATATTGCGATCACACCACCAGCCCGATGAACGTCTTCCATATGATAAAGGGGAGTGGATGGCGCTACTTTGCATAGATGCGGAACTTGACGAGAAAGTCGGTCGATATCGCTCATATTAAAATCGACATCACCTTCTTGAGAAGCTGCCAGCAAATGTAAAATAGTGTTTGTTGAACCGCCCATGGCGATATCCAAACTCATAGCATTTTCAAAGGCGCTTTTGTTGGCGATGTTTCTCGGTAACGCTGATTCGTCATCTTGATCGTAATAGCGTTTAGCCAATGAAACGATCTGTTTACCTGCGTTTAGGAATAATGCTTCACGATCTTTATGAGTTGCTAACATCGACCCATTTCCAGGGAGGGCTAATCCTAACGCTTCTACTAAGCAGTTCATAGAATTAGCGGTAAACATGCCGGAGCAAGAACCACATGTTGGACAAGCTGAACGTTCAATTTGATCGCTTTCTTCATCAGCTACTCTCGGGTCAGCACCTTTGATCATGGCGTCGACTAAGTCGAGCTTTATCACTTGATCGGAGAGTTTCGTTTTACCCGCTTCCATCGGTCCACCTGACACAAAGATAACCGGAATATTCAATCGCATTGACGCCATTAACATGCCCGGTGTGATTTTATCGCAATTAGAAATACAAACAATAGCATCGGCACAATGAGCATTGACCATGTACTCTACTGAGTCAGCGATTAGGTCGCGAGAAGGTAAGCTGTAGAGCATGCCAGAATGCCCCATGGCAATTCCGTCATCAACGGCAATGGTATTGAATTCTTTGGCTACACCACCGGCTTCTTCGATGGCACCTGCCACCAGTTGTCCCATGTCTTTTAAATGCACATGACCGGGTACAAATTGAGTAAAAGAATTGGCAACGGCAATAATCGGTTTCTCAAAATCACCATCCTTCATTCCTGTTGCTCGCCATAATGCACGAGCGCCAGCCATGTTTCTTCCTTGGGTAGTGGTTGCAGATCTTAATTTTGGCAAAACGTATTTCTCTCTTGAATATACAAATGTTACTTCTAATAATTTTCTAGCAACTAGCAACTAGCAACTAGCAACTAGCAACTAGCAACTAGCAACTAGCAACTAGCAACTAGACCGATTCTAGCCAACCATATTTATCTTCCGTTGAACCATCAAACAGTCCGAAGAAAGCACTCTGAATTTTCTCAGTGATAGGGCCACGTGATCCTTCTCCTACTTGGATGGCATCGACACTTTTTACTGGAACAACTTCTGTGGCGGTGCCTGTCATAAATACTTCTTCAGCTAAATATAACGCTTCACGAGTGATTGTTTCTTCACGCACTTCCAATCCTAAGTCTCTTGCTAATGTGATAACGGCATCACGTGTTAATCCTTGTAAAATTGAAGCTGTACCGGGCGGTGTATAGATGATATTTTTACGCACCAAAAAGACGTTTTGTCCGGCGCCTTCACTGACAAAATTATTCACGTCGAGCGCAATACCTTCGGCATAGCCATGGCGAGCTGCTTCAGTTGATATCAATTGTGAGGATAAATAATTTCCGCCCGCTTTTGCTGCAGTAGGCATAGTATTGGGTGCTAACCGGTTCCAACTTGAAACGCCGACTTCAACCCCGTGTTCAATCGCCTCTTCGCCTAAATAAGCATCCCAAGGAAAAGCGGCGATAATGATGTCACAAACGGCATCCAAAGGCGGGCGCAATCCCATACCGACTTCACCTAAGAATATCAGTGGCCGCAGATAAGCGGATTTCAAATCGTTTACTTTAACGGCATCTTTGCATGCTTGAATAATCTGCGCTTTATCATAATCGATATTCATACGGTATATTTTAGCCGAGTCGAATAACCGATCGATATGTTCTTCTAGCCTAAAGATGCAAGTTCCTTTATGGGTATCATAAGCTCGGATGCCCTCAAAAACTGAAGAGCCATAGTGAAGTGCATGACTCATGACATGAACGGTCGCATCTTTCCACGCAACGAATTCACCATTGAACCAAATACGATCTGAGTTAACTTTTGCCATCTTTATTTCCTACTTTTGCTCTGTAAATTTTTAGTCAATTAAATACGATTGATAAACTAGACGTCGGCTAATCTATCCTTGTTGTTGGGCTAAACTATTGGGATTAAGATTAACATGTTTAATATCGAATAACTTGTTTAGCTGATTGTAAAGTCGCTCTATTCCATTTCGATCTAAACAGCCGTCAATGCTCGGTTGATTAACGGACATTTTGATCGCCAACATATTAGTTTCAGGATTAGTTGAAACCGATAAGTCGGTTACTTGAAATCCTCGGTATCGAGTGACTTGGAGCAATCTCTCCAATGCTGTTGGCTGATTATTCGCCATAATTTCTATATTATGTAGCTTCATATTTTTGTCGCTCTGGTTTAACACAATTTATTCACCTTGAAGACTGATCATCATCTCGTCGTTTGCAGTGTCGGGCGGAACAAGAGGCCACACGTTTTCAAATGCATCAATCTTTACATGTAATAAGTACGGGCCCTCATGAGCCAACATTTCTTCGATGGATTGTTCAAGCCGATCTTTTTGATTGATCATTCGTGCTTCAATATCAAAGGCCTTGGCAAGCGCAACGAAATCAGGGTTATCAGAAAGGTCAGTTTCACTGTATCTTTCTTCAAAAAACAGCTGTTGCCACTGTCTCACTAAACCAAGTCGACTGTTATCGATGAGTACAATTTTGATCGGGATTTGATAACGTTTGATAGTGCCAAGTTCTTGAATATTCATCATAAAAGAACCATCGCCAGTGACACATATATTCAGTCCACTAGGGTCGCTAATTTGTGCGCCTATTGAGGCTGGAACGCCAAATCCCATTGTGCCCAATCCGGCACTGGTAATAAATTGTTCTGGTTGAGAAAAGCGCATGTGTTGCGCCGCCCACATTTGATGTTGGCCTACATCGGTAGTGACATGGACCGCACGAGAGTGGTCTTTAGAAATACTGTCGCTTAACAATTCTAATAGTCTAGGCGCGAAAATACCTTTTTTAGCATCTTCATTGTAATCGTATTTTTTGTTTCGCCGTTGGTGGCATGTTGATTGCCATTTTTGAAGTTCTGGCATCGTCGGTTTGTCAAACTGTTGTAGCAGAGATTGGTTTAACATCGGTAATGTGTTTTTTAAATCGCTAACAATAGCGACATCAGCGAGTCGACGTTTATTAACTTCGGCGGGATCAATATCCATATGGATAACTTTCGCATTCGGAGCGAATTCCGCCAATTTCCCGGTGGCGCGATCATCAAAACGAGCACCTAGCACAATGAGTAAATCAGATTCTTGGATGGCCAGATTAGCTGCTTCTGTGCCATGCATTCCTAGCATACCTAGGTAATTAGGATGGTTTCCATCGACGGCACCGAGACCTTTTAAAGTAGCCACACACGGAAACTGAGAATTCTCGAGAAGCTGTCTAAAATCTTGTACAGCATTGGCGAGACCAACGCCTCCACCGACATAAATAACCGGTTGATTCGCATTACTAATTAATTGAACTGCCCGTTGTATCTGAGGTTCGATACTTAACAGTTCCTGGTTCTTTATGTCGCTCTTTTCTTTTGAAGCATCTAAATTCTTTGGCAAATTATCGATAAGTTCTAGAATCGAATCAGGCTGTGCGACTTGCACGTCTTTAGGAATATCGATTAGCACCGGACCCGGTCTACCTGAGGCAGCAATCTCGAATGCTTGTTCGATGCATTCAGGGATTTCGTTAACATCTCTTATTTGAAAGGAGTGTTTGGTACAGGCCAAGCTTAGGCTAATTATGTCGACTTCCTGAAAGCCATCGGTTCCCATCGCTCGCGTCGGAACTTGCCCAGTAATGGCAACAACTGGCACTGAGTCGGCCATGGCGTCAGCTAAACCGGTAATTAGATTTGTTGCCCCAGGCCCTGACGTAGCAACACAAACACCAACTTTACCCGACGCTCGGGCATATCCAACTGCCGCAAAAGCTGCACCTTGTTCGTGACGACACAGATAGTGTTTGATAGGACTGCTATAAATGGCATCGTACATTGGCATAATGGCTCCACCCGGATAACCAAAAATATCGGTAACGCCTAGTCGTTGCAACACTGTCATTGTTTGAGATGCGCCGTTAAATTTTATTGGGTCGTTCATTGAGTGAGTTCTGCTATTTTCCATTGTTAAAAAAAAACCCCCGTCTTGTTCAGAGCGGGGGTTTTATGTTGGTCAGCTTATTTTCTAGTGCCACATAATTCCCCGCGGTGAGACAATAATCACCACGACGAGAATGTTAATAATCACTAGAATTAAATTTTTCATTAAGTTAAAGCTCAAATATTGCTTGCCGCAAATAAATTTTAAATGATGGTGCTAAACCGTATTTTATTTTTCAGCACATCGATAATTTATACTACAACGAGTTTGGCGGTAATTCGAATAAAATGCCATATCGTTTCGTTATATATGCCAAAAATACTTAAATACAATCAATAAACGCATTTACGAGGGGTTTATTTTGTTGCTGCTGCAAGCAACTTATTCCAAGTTCAAAGGGTTTTATTTTTCCTAAGTTATCCACAAACTCTACTCGATTGCGAACAGGGCTATTTTCAACCACAACTTTTGGTGCAATTCCTAAACCGCAGCCTAACGCAACCATGCTAACTAAAGCTTCATGCCCAGAAACTGTCGCATAAATTTGCGGTTTGTCTTTACAGCGATTCTTAAACCATTGACTAAATCGCCTTCGAGCCGGTCCATGCTCAGGAAGAATAATCGGAATATTTTTCCAATCAATAGTTGGTTCACGTAGCGCTTCTTTGATTGCACTAGAAAATGCGGGAATGATGACGGATAGAGGTATTTGAGCCAGTTCTTTAAAAATTAGCTTATTAGCTAATTTTTCAGGTTTCGCCGCGATCGCAATATCGACAGATTGATTCAACACATGATTGAGTGCATCAGCGGGATCACCGGTGTTAAGTATAATTTCTACTGACGGGTGGTTGTGACGGAACCTATCAAGAATAGGTGGCAAATGGCTATAGGCGGCCGTCACTGAGCAAAAAATACTGAGTTTTCCACTGAGTTGCTCATTCGTTTTATTAAGCTGATCTTGCAAAAGACGCCAGTTTTCTAATTGTTTGTCCGAATACTCCAAAAAATTCTTACCTGCATCGGTCAACTCAACCGTACGATTATCTCGAATTAGAAGTGCGCAATCGAGCTGTCGTTCTAGTCTTTGAACGACTCGACTGAGGGTTGATGGGCTCATATGAAGTGCTTGAGCTGTTTTGCCAAAATGAAGGCTACGCGCTAGGTGCTGAAATGCTAATAAAGGTTTAGTTTCCATGAGGTTTAAGTTGCCTGTAGAGATCAATTATCGTTTCAATACATGAAACGTAATGATGATATTATATCATTTTACGCAATGCGCAAGTGCGCGTAACATCCAGAGTCACTAATAAACAGTTTTCGGAGAGCCCAATGGCCAATTATTTTAATACTCTTCCACTGAGAGAAAAGTTAAAACAACTCGGTAAATGCCGCTTTATGCAGCGCGATGAATTTGCTGATGGTTGTAACCACATCAAAGGCTGGAAAATTGTGATTGTCGGATGTGGTGCTCAAGGCTTGAATCAGGGGCTCAATATGCGTGATTCTGGACTTGATATTAGCTACGCATTACGAGCACAAGCGATTGAAGAAAAACGTCAATCCTGGCAATGGGCTTCAGAAAATGGATTTACCGTCGGAACTATAGAGGAGCTTATTCCTCAGGCTGATTTAGTGCTGAACCTCACACCAGATAAGCAACATACACCGGTAATTAATTCGGTAATGCCGCTTATGAAGCAAGGAGCGACGCTATCCTATTCTCACGGTTTCAATATTGTTGAAGAGGGAATGCAGGTGCGCCCTGATATTACAGTCATTATGGTTGCACCAAAATGCCCAGGAACAGAAGTGAGGCAAGAGTATTTGAGAAGTTTCGGCGTACCAACGCTTATCGCTGTACACCCTGAAAATGACCCAAATAATGATGGGCATAAAATCGCTAAAGCCTATGCTTCGGCTACCGGCGGAGATAGAGCTGGCGTTTTGGAGTCGTCTTTTGTGGCCGAAGTCAAATCTGACTTGATGGGAGAACAAACTATTCTATGCGGCATGCTTCAAACGGGAGCGGTTCTAGGACATCAACAGCTCGTAAAATTAGGTATTGATGCAAGCTATGCTCGAAAATTAATTCAATATGGTTGGGAGACCGTAACGGAAGGATTAAAGCATGGCGGCAATACTAATATGCTCGATCGTTTGTCTAATCCAGCAAAAATCAAGGCGTTTGAGATGTCAGAAGAGCTTAAGGTTATTTTAAGACCGCTTTTCGAAAAGCATATGGATGATATCATTGAGGGTGAATTTTCCAAAACGATGATGGAAGACTGGGGTAATAATGATGCCAACTTGCTTAAGTGGCGAGCTGAAACAGCTGAGACTTCTTTTGAACTTGCGCAAGATTGTGACCAAGAAATATCAGAACAAGACTTCTATGATAAAGGGATCTTTTTAATAGCGATGGTTAAGGCTGGTGTTGAATTAGCCTTCGAGACAATGGTTTCAGCGGGGATTATTGAAGAGTCGGCTTATTATGAGTCATTGCATGAAACGCCTCTCATCGCCAATTGCATTGCTAGAAATAAGCTCTACGAGATGAATGTGGTTATTTCTGATACCGCAGAATACGGCAATTATCTCTTTACTCATAAAGCGGTACCTTTGCTTGAAGAATATGTGTCAAATCTCTCTTTGATTGAATTAGGACAAGGTATTGGTGCTGACAATAGTTGCGATAACCAAGCGCTTATTAGAGTAAACGATGCGCTCAGGAATCATCCCGTCGAAGTAATTGGTCAGGAGCTGCGCGGGTTTATGTTGGACATGAAGCAACTTGCATAGTAAGTGATGTGCTGGATTTTTCTAAATTCGGTAGGAAACAATTTGAAGATTATATCGTTGTTAGCTCATGTGAGTAATTGCAGCCCAGTATCTTTGCTGGGTCGTGAACCTAATGTACAATAGCGCAAAATTATTCACCCAGAGATAGCTAGCGTGTCATTAATAATCACCGACGAATGTATTAATTGCGATGTTTGCGAGCCAGAATGCCCAAACGAAGCGATTACTCAAGGTGAGGAGATCTATGAGATCGATAAAAATAAGTGTACAGAATGTGTTGGGCACTATGATGAGCCGCAATGCCAACAGGTTTGCCCTGTTGACTGTATACCCATGGATGATAATAATGTCGAGTCGCGCGATAAATTAATTGATAAATACGAATTACTGACTGGCGAGAGCTTTGAAAGCTAAATCAATGAAACTGATCTAGACTTATGTTAGTTCACTGGTTATAGTAAGCCGGATACCTAGAATAATAAATTTCGTTCAGATTTCTGCAATTTAATCGTCAGAAAATTAGTCGTCAGAAAGCCCAGCCCCTAATACGATATAGTATCCATGAGGGCGAATAAAACAGGATAGAATATGCGTAAACATAGACACGTAATAGAAGAAGATACCGAAGTAGATATGACGCCAATGCTTGATATAGTATTTATCATGCTTATTTTCTTTATCGTTACGACATCATTTGTGAAGGAAGCTGGTATTGAAATCACTCGTCCGAATGATAATCAATCAGAAGCGCCACCGAATCCGACGTCTCCTATATTAATCAAAATAAGTGATACTGGTGACGTCAACATAGGTGGTCGTTTGGTCGATGTTGGTGCGGTACAGGCTAATGTAGAAACTCAGCGATCAAAGAAACCGAAAGCAGCAGTAATAGTACAGGTCGCAGAATCTGCTGCAACCGGGATTTTAGTCAGCGTTGTTGACCAAGCTAAAAAAGCCGGTGTTCCGCAAGTTACTGTCACGAAGGCACCAAAAAAATAATTAATACCATTAATATGGTTTGATTTAGCAGGGTGACTTAATTAAGTCACCCTTTTTTGTGAACTCAACAAAAGGTTTGGTTATCATTCCTTTCGATCAACTGTTCATAATGACTACAATAAATTTCTGATAAATAAAGGTTGCTTTGATGTCCAAAGTTATCACGCTACTTTCAATAATCGGTTTAGTCTGGTATTGGTCTTATTCCCAAAAAATCAAACAACTCGCGCTTCGAGCGAGCATTAATCGATGTAAGGAAGCGGGAGTCCAGTTTCTCGATCATAGTGTCGTGTTGCACAAAATTAGGTTTCGTAAAAATAACGCCGGACAGTGGAAATTGATGAGAGAATACCGGTTCGAATTTACTTCAACGGGAGAAAATCGATATATAGGACGGGTGGTTATGCAGGCTCATCATTTGGTTTCTTCTGAATTGGAGCCATACAGCTTAAATTGACTATCGGATAGAAGAGGGGTTGTTGCGGTCTTGAATAATTGGTTTGGAATAAAATATTAATGGATAATATCAGCCTTAACGTTAGTCAGCTTGTTAAAAACATTGGCTCACAACAAAAGATAGGCGAACTCGACTTTGTAATAGGCAAAGGAGCAAAGGTTGCTCTCTTAGGGTTGAACGGAGCGGGTAAATCATCGTTAATTCGATTACTTGTTGGTGAGAACCAGCCCACTTCAGGAGCGATTGAATATCTAACCTCAACTCACACTTTCTCTCCCACCCATAAAGAATTTAAGTCTTCTCTTGGTTATCAAGCTGATACCATGCTTTCGATCAATCAAATGTGTGTCAGCGAGTACTTAGCATTTTGCGCAGCTTTTAAAAATCTCGCCCACAGCACTTTGCCCGATGAAATACTCGATTTGATGGAGCTTTGGGGGGTGTTAGAAGCGGCGGGCACTGATATGAGTAAATTGTCAAAGGGGAATTTACAGAAACTGGCGATTGCACAAGCTTTTTTAGGCGAGCCCAAGTGGCTGTTTTTTGATGAGCCCTGTCAGAGCCTTGATCCGATAGAACAAGATCGTTTTAACAGCTACCTAAAACGGCTAACTAATATCGAATTATGTGTTTTTTCTACCCATAACGTTCAGCATGCACTGGATGTTGCTGATGAAATCATCTTAATTCACCAGGCTAAAATCGTTTATCAGTTTCGCACCAAACAATCCAAGGACTACTTGCTGTGCATTGCTGAACTTAACGCATCATTAGATCACCAGATATTAAATAAAGGGATAAACTTCGAACCTATTGGATATGGTATTTACCGTCTCCATCAACCGAAGCACGAGACTATTAAATTGGTGGATGAACTGCTCGAACAAAGTGAGCTAGTCAATGTGATTTTTTTGCCTGAACGAGAAGCTCTTATGCCACTATTTCGATTGCTCGCCTCTGGGGAAATTGAACTAGAAAAGAGTGAAATATTCACTGCTCGGGTGGATAAGGAAGAATAGTCAATGTTAAAACTGTTTGGATTTCTTGTAACAAATCTGCTTCGGCGTAAAGGCTTGCAAGCTGTAGCGCTAGTTAGTTGCGTTTGTGTGGGTGCATTTACAACGCTTAGCTATCAGAATTTCCTTCATTTGCAAGCGCAAAATATCAGTATGTTGTCGGTCTATAACGAAATAGTGAAACCACTAATTGGTCTGGTTTTCATATTTCAAGCACTGATAGTTGCAATGGTCACATCGCAACTAGCGCCTTATTTATCTGTCCGTGGGCAGCACTCATTACTGTTACATTCTCCCCTTTCGGATTTTAAATTGGCAACTATTTTTTATCTCGTCAGTTTTACCTTAAGTTTGATACCTTTAATTTATTTTTGTCTCATAATTGTTTTCTTATCATCGGTAAGCCAACTCGATAGTCATTTTATTGTCGTTGTTGTATTAGTATTAATCGCCGGAGCTGGGCTGCTAAGTGCGTTTTTGAATGGCGTTGCGATAATGCTAAAAAATAGCCTTATTGCGCTAATTGTGTGTTTAGTCGCTATTGGAATACTCTTCTTGATAGACGAAATGATGCGAACATCAACACTGTTCTATTCTTACAGCATATTTCTCAATCTTATGCTGCAAGGGAGGGAGGGTCTAATCGTATTTTCAAGTCTTGCCAGCTGGCTCATTTGGCTGGTTTTCTTTCTAATTGGTTTTCTTTTATTACTAAAAATAAAGCTGAATCGATGGCACAGAAAATACTGGATACCGCTTAGCGGTGGTGTTTTACTAATCGTTTTAAACAGTATTACACAACCGTTCTCAGCGGTGTCATCTTTTGACGTATCCAGTGCTCATTTAAATTCTTTATCAGAGTACGAAACTGGGCAGATAGAATCTCTTAGCCAAGAGATTAATATTACTGCTGTTATAGACAACACTAAGAATCACGATGAGATAAAACGCGCATTGGATATTCTTAGGCAGTACCATAAGAAAATCAATGTTAGTTTCACCAATCGGCAAGCCTTGGGCGAGCAAGGTGAACAAGTTGACCAGTTTGTTACTGTTCAAATAGGTAAGCAGCAACAAAGTTTAAGGTACCCATTTGACCGAAGCGCTAAGGATGCTATTGCGCAGTTAATAATCCAACTTGAAGGTCGCTCGAGTCAATGGATTACTTTTATAGAAGGCCACGAAGAATTAGGGCCTTTCGATAAGTCTAACCGAGGGTTGAGTGCTTTTTACCAGTCACTGCGAGAACTAGGGTGGCCAGTGGCGGTGCAGAATCTATCTAAACAGGCGATCATTAGTAATAACACTCAAGTGTTAATTATTGCTGCGAGTCGACAAAATTGGTTGAATCAGGAAATTGAAGCAGTATTAAGCTACTTAGAACAAGGTGGTAACTTGGTATTACTTCGGGAAGATGGCGATAGAATCCCCGCCGCTATAAATGAATTTGTGGGGATCAAAACCCTACCCGGTACTCTTATTGATTGGCATGGATATCAGAGTGGTACTCCGCACCCAGCAATTGTGATCGTGAATGATTTTCCACAACATCCCATTAACACCGGAATTAGTAGCATACTCGCATTTCCCTGGTCAAAAGCATTAAATATCACCCATTCAGCGGGACTACAAAAATTCGAATATCAAGCTGTTATAGAAACACATAAAGGAGTGTGGACTGAATTTGATGTTGAACAATCGGAATTATCTTACGATGCCGCTCAGGGTGAGATGCAAGCTAGCTTTACAACGGCCTTTGCCCTCAAAAATAAAACGAATCAACAGAGAATATTAGTGGTAGGCGATAGTAGCTTCCTCTCCGATTCTGCTATCAATAATTACAAAAACAAGCAGTTTGCACTGAATATTATTAGCTGGTTATCATCGCAAAATACTACCGATTCAATTTCAAACTATTCAGACAGTTACATAAAAATCAGTCCGATAGTTCACTTTATATTATTGTGGGGTTTTTCAATTATTGTTCCACTAGGTTTCGTTGGTCTGGTGATTGTTTTAGCTCTATCAAGACAGAGTTTTCGTAAACAGCTTAAGAGAAGTAAGGCGATTTAAATGTCTAAAGGCATCAATCAGAAAAGCTGGTTAAATATCGTTATTATTGTGGTGTCGGGTTTGATTTTGGCATTCACTTTACTAGGACGATTTATGGACCGCTCAACCTTGCCTACGGATCGACCTACTCAGGTTGGTCAAGAAAAAGGTTATCAAATTGCTCGATTAGATTTTGGCGCTTTTCGGTTGATTAAGAAGAATTCGATTTGGCGGTTTATTCCCGCTGATAACTTGAACCAACAGCTTGCTGAAGAAACGGTTATCGCTTGGCAAGAATTGTTAGATTCAAGCGCGGAAGATATTTCGAAACAAAGCGGTCACTCTTGGGAACCTCTGGCGACGGTGTTAATTTACTTGACAGAAATCGATACACCTTTGATAGTCAAAATAGACAGGACACAAGAGTATACAATGCTTACCTTTTTGTCCTCCGGTCGAGAGATTATTTTGGACTCGGTCGAAGTAGAGAGGTTATTACCTGATTTTTTATTAGTTAAGCCTAATTTAGATGCTAGCGATTAGAGAGTTGTCAGAATGCCCGAACTGCCAGAAGTAGAAACTACTAAGAACGGAATTTCTCCCTATGCTTTAGGTCGCACGATTATCGATATTGTTGTGCGTGAATCTAAACTTCGCTGGCCGGTAGAGCCGTCGTTAAAGCAACAGCTAGTCGGTCGAGAGATCTCTCAAATTAGTCGGCGAGCAAAATATTTGCTACTAGAAACCGATGTTGGTGATTTGATGATTCATCTGGGAATGTCGGGAAGCCTTAGAGTTATTAGCACTGAGCCTGTGAAAAAACATGACCATGTGGACATATGTTTAGACAATGGAAAAACCATTCGATTTAATGACCCACGACGATTTGGTAGCATCATCTTAAACAAGCAAGGTAATCATCATCAACTTTTGGAAAAGTTAGGTGTTGAACCTCTATCGGATGAGTTTGATAGCGATTATTTGTACCACTACGCTCATAATCGGAAGGTGGCTATTAAAACGTTTATTATGAATAATCACATTGTTGTTGGAGTGGGCAATATTTATGCGCAAGAGTCATTGTTTTTAGCCGGAATAAATCCGAAACGACTAGCTTCAAATATATCCCAGGCGCGAATCGAGTTACTAGTCAGTACCATAAAACAGGTGCTTTTGGATGCGATCCAGGCTGGTGGAAGTAGTTTGAAAGACTTTACCGGTGCCGATGGAAAACCTGGGTATTTTCAGCAAACGCTAAATGTCTATGGGCGACACAACGAGTTATGTACACGATGTGAAAAGAAACTTAAACAAATCACCCTTGGTCAGCGGACCACTGTTTATTGTGTGCAGTGTCAAACGTAATTACAAATTTCGTTAGTAGAGGGCCACCAAGTAAAGGAGCTAAATGACTAACGCGCGTCAGAAGAAGCCAATTGTATTAGTTGGGCGAGGGCGACTAGGCCAAAAAATCCAAACTAGATTATTAAATAGCAAAAAACTCTCTACTTCACGACTCTCAGTAGAATTCGCCAAAATCTCGCCTTCGAATGGGTTAATGTTTGAGAGCAGGCAAAGTGGCTTAGTTAGTATTGATACTTTGATTATCTGTATCTCCCCAGGCATTACGAAAAAATGGCAATGGCAAAACATTTTTGATGGGGTAGAAAAGCAAGTTAAACAAGGATTGATATCGATTGAGAGGGCACTATTCATTTCTTCTACCCGAGTGTATGACGGTATTGAGAATGGTGTTGTCGATGCGTCTGTAGCGCCTATAGGAGCATCGGATAGAGCAAAATACATTATCCTAGCGGAGCAAAAATTACTTTCTCTTTGTCAGTACGTCCATATTTTGAGGTGTAGTGGGCTTATAGGAGAGGGGTACCAGCGTTATGAGGCATTACTTAAAAGTGAACTTCAAAACAGTGTCGATAAAAATTTAAATAAGAGTAAGACTGATACCAGTCCGAGATTTGCCGTTAATATTGAGACTATCGCCAATAAGGTGGCGGCCTTTACCTTTATTAAATCGAAAAGCGATGGTGTCTCTGTGATTACCGATGAGCATATTTACTATGCAGGTGAGAAACTTTCGTTCGAGCAAGGACAGTACTTATGTGCACGGCACAGATTGTTAAAGAATAGTGACTTTTGGAAAGACTCTTGAAATTGAGGACTGTAAATTAAAAAAGTCCAGACTGGCTGGACTTTTTTAGAGGCTACTCGTTTCGAATCAAATGCATCAAACATCTGATCTAAAACAAATTATTTAATTTTTGCTTCTTTGTACATTACGTGTTTACGAACAACTGGATCGTACTTTTTGAATTCCAGTTTATTCGGAGTGCTTCTTTTGTTCTTATCTGTCGTGTAGAAATGACCTGTACCAGCAGATGAAACTAATTTGATTTTATCTCTCATGATAATACTCCTTAAACCTTAATGCCGTTTTGACGAATTGTTGCTAATACCGTATCAATTCCTTTTTTATCAATAATACGCATGCCTTTAGCAGAAACACGTAATTTCACAAAACGATTTTCACTTTCGACCCAAAAACGATGGCTGTGAAGGTTTGGTAAAAAACGACGACGGGTGCGATTCTTCGCATGGGATACATTATTTCCAGCTACTGGTCTTTTACCTGTAACCTGACAAACTCGTGACATGACTCTAGCCTCTTCAATTTCAAACGACTAAATAGCTATTCCAAGAGGAACGCGATTTAGATCTAATAATTTAATACTATAATTCTGGTTTTTGGCGAAAAAGCGACTGCTAAACAGTACTTAGTACCAAGGCGACATTTCAGTTTGGAACAACTGTTTTTCCTTTCTGTCGCGGAAAGGGCGCACTTTATACCAAAAACTGATGGATAATACAACAAGATCGAACAAATAAGCGTCAATAGGCCATAATTTCTTATAGCAGCGAGTGAAGTTGGTTTAACGGTTTAAATTTGGCCTCTTTCAGCGAGTGAGACCACTTGGTGGGAAGCAACGACTAAATGATCCAATAGTCTTACATCGATCAACTGAAGTGCCGTTTTTAAGGTGCTAGTGATGGCCAAATCTGAGGGACTGGGCTCTGCCACTCCCGAAGGATGATTATGGGCTACTATCACTGCCGCAGCGTTCTTTTCTAGCGATTTTTGTACGATAACTCTAGGATGAACGGATGAAGCGTTAATAGTACCGTAAAATAGCTCTTCGAATGCGATAACGTGATGCTGGTTGTCTAAAAACAGTACGGCGAAAACTTCGTTGGTTTTTTGAACTAGTCGTGAATGAACATATTGCTTTACTTGCTCTGGGTTGGTAATTGCGTCTTGCTTAAGAATTTGTTCTTCCAAGTGTCGTTGGCTCATTTCCAAACATGCCTGTAATTGAACAAATTTGGCTTTACCCAATCCTTTTATCTTGCAAAATTCGGATTCAGTGGCTGCGAACAACGCTTTCAAACTGCCAAAATGGAATAAGATTTCTCGCGATAACGCCATCACATTTTTCCCTTTAACGCCTGTTCGCAAGAATATTGCCAGCAGTTCTGAATCTGAAAGAGCTTTTGCACCTTTTGATAACAGCTTTTCTCTGGGTCGCTCTAGCTCTGGCCATGTGTTGAAAGATGACATAACTCTTCCTTTTGTTAAATCGATCGTTTAGTTAAAGCGCGTTGATATCAGGCTTCTAATAACGGGAATTAATGATAATTCAAGTGGAAATTATTTAATGTAAGACAAATGCCACAAAAAGAGTGAGAAATGACAGTTTTTGTTTGCTATTATAGATGTAAGTAAGCGATTAGTTCGGCTGCAGGTTTCTATTTTAAGGCTATAAGCATAAATTGTAGAAGGATAGGACACCTTCTCTTCACGGGACAAATCACTGTATCATAAATATCGTTAATCTAATTTATCTTGCAATTTGCTCATTTCTACTAAGCGAGCATAGGAATTAATTTTGTCTGAAAATACAACATCTTCCCAAAAATTAAGAGTATTACTGGGAGTGAGTGGTGGTATTGCTGCGTATAAATCAGCAGATTTAGTTCGGCGTCTCAAAGAAAGGGATTTTATCGTTCGTGTGGTGATGACTGAAGCATCCACTCATTTTATAACGCCGATGACAATGCAGGCTGTGTCAGCTAACCCGGTACATTTGGATTTATTTGATCAAGAAGCTGAGGCGGCAATGGGCCATATAGAGCTCGCCAAATGGGCAGATATCATACTGGTAGCACCCGCAACTGCGAATACAATTGCAAAAATCAATCAAGGTTTAGCGGATAATTTACTGACAACTTTAGTTCTAGCGAGCAAAGCCCAGCTTGTTATCGCCCCAGCAATGAATCAGCAAATGTGGACTAATACAACGACAATTTCTAATGTTGAAGGGCTAAGACAAAAAGGAACGCTGGTGTTCGGGCCCGATGCCGGAGAGCAAGC
This sequence comes from Kangiellaceae bacterium, assembly GCA_019090895.1. Lineage (GTDB taxonomy): Bacteria > Pseudomonadota > Gammaproteobacteria > Enterobacterales > Kangiellaceae. The sequence goes on along the minus strand of JAHRVB010000190.1, from coordinate 11,227 downwards.
ATGTGGGGATGTTGGCGCAGGTCGAATGATGGAACCCTTAATGATCGCGGATGAAATGCTTAGACTTAGCGCCACGAGCTTCGAGAGGCAAGAGCTTCGAGAAAATAAATTAATACTTAATGGTCTCAATGTAATGATTACAGCAGGCCCGACGGTAGAAGCTATCGATCCGGTGCGCTTTATATCGAATCACAGTTCTGGGAAAATGGGCTATGCCCTCGCTGAAGTCGCGAGTGACCTTGGGGCGATGGTGACATTGGTTTCAGGGCCAGTAAATTTATGCGCTCCCAATGGAGTGTCAGTTAAGCCCGTGACTAGCGCCAAGGAAATGATGGCAACAGTTCAGCAGCACATAGGAAATTGCGAATTATTCATTGGTTGTGCAGCAGTTGCTGATTACACACCTATTAAAGTGGCTAAACATAAGATTAAAAAGAATGAAGAGAATATGAATGTAGAGCTAGTTAAAAACCCAGACATTATTTCCTGGGTTGCTGCTCAAAAACAACGACCGATAGTTGTAGGTTTCGCAGCTGAAAGTCAAAACCTCTCAGAATTCGCAATAAATAAACTTTCAAAGAAAAAACTCGATTTGATTTGTGCTAATAATATAAGTCAGGAAGAGTTAGGGTTTAATAGTGAAAATAACGAGATTTTTATATTAGATAAATCAGGTAAGGAAGTTCATTTACCTGCCGCATCAAAAAGCAATATAGCTAAGTCGATTTTAGAACATATATATCAGCAGTTCTTAATCAAATAACAAATTAGTTGGAAGCGATTTTGGGTTTGTGTAAAACATATCCTCAGCAAATAGAGTTCGGAGAACATTTGTGAAAATAGAAATAAAAAAGAGTGAAAAAGTAAATATTCCAAAATTGGAAAAAAAGACCCTACTCGCTTATTCACTGCCTTATTTAGTTTTATGCGTATTAACAATTATTTTTGTAGCAATAGTGCAGTACTACATTATTGTCGTTCAGCCAGCGAATGAACGGAAATCTACTTTTGTTAATGTAACGATGGCGACCTACATGGAACTGGTGCTTAATAGGTTGGATTCAATCGGAGAGTCCACGCGAACTGTCCTTAGCGACCCTTCATTAATAAATGAAATTCGTACCGCAACTCCGGCGCAAATGTCGCTGATCGAAACACGCTTGAAAGGTCGGCTACCCTTGGTAGACGGAGTCAGAATTTTAGACTCATCGACACACGATATTGATCCTAATTCGGTTCCTTCTATCACTAACGTGACTTTACAACTAATGCGTAATTTAGAATCAAAAAATACAGTAATGCATGAAGCGATAAATGCTGGTGCCAAAGATGAACATGTCGCGGTATTGTTAAAGATTAACAACACTGAAAAGGTGGCGTTGATAGGTGTTAGTTTTGATATATTTGATAAGGTACTTCCAAGGGAAAGGCTTGTTCCAGGTTACTACGAGTTTTTACAGAGTTTTGCTAATCAAAACAGGACAATTACCAGTGTCGGAGATACGCAATTTAAGAATGGCGATCCTATGGGAGTTGCTCGTCTTAATACGACCCAATGGAGAGTGGCATTTTGGCCCGCGGAACCAGAGAAGTTTAGTTCTGAATTCGAATTATTCATTTTCTTTGGTGGTCTAACAATGGTTCTTTCACTAGTCGCGATCGGAGGATTCTTGGGACTTAAGAATCTCCAAACTAAGGTTCGTAGTGATGCGTCGGCATTTTTGCGTTGGTTATTGGATAATTCAAATTCGAATATTGCTATTGCAACGCCAGATTTTGACCTCAGGCTATTTACAGACATGACCCAAACTATTTCAAGAGAAGGGTTTTCTATCGCATCACCAGAAAGTAAAAAGTCAAAAGAAAGCGATAACTCCAAAGCAGAGGCCGATAGTAGCCCGCGGACGTCTGGCTCATTGATTGCCGCACTGGAAGAACAAAGTTCGGGCTTGGCACTGGAAGTTGATAAACCGGCTCGCATCGAAGAAAAGCAAATTAGTGATTCGATTTTCCGAGCTTACGACATACGTGGAATTGTCGGTGATACTCTTGATGAGAATATTGTACGAGAAATCGGCCGGGCTATCGGCAGTGAAGCATTTGAACGAGGAGAACAACGCATTGTTGTGGCGAGAGATGGTCGATTATCAGGACCTTCCTTGCTCGAAGCTCTTAAAAGTGGGCTAGTAGATAGCGGGCGAGATGTGATCGATATTGGTGAAGTGCCCACACCGCTTCTCTATTTTGCAACCCATTATTTGGATTCTAGCAGTGGTGTAGTATTGACGGGAAGCCATAACCCGAAAGACTACAATGGACTAAAAATTGTGATCGCAGGACATACACTATCAGGTGAAGAAATCACAGCTCTTAAGAAAAGAATAGACACTGGAAATATGATGAAAGGCCAAGGCAGCCAGGAGTCAACTACCGTTGTCCAAGATTATATCAGTCAGGTGACAAGCGATGTTGCTTTAACACAGCCACTTAAGGTCGCTGTGGATTGTGGCAATGGAGTTGCGGGTAAAGTTGCGCCACAACTGCTACAAGCATTGGGCTGCGAAGTCATTGGTTTGTATTGTAAAGTGGATGGTAACTTTCCAAACCATCACCCTGATCCGAGCAAGCCTGAAAATCTGGAAGAGTTGATTGAGCTGGTTAAATCAGAAAAAGCAGATATTGGACTAGCATTTGATGGTGATGGGGATCGATTAGGGGTCATAGACTCTGATGGAAATATCATCTGGCCAGATAGACAAATGATGCTCTACTCCATGGATGTCTTGTCGCGTAATCCAGGTGCAGATATTATTTACGACGTAAAATGTAGCAAGCATCTTGCGAAAGTCATTTCTAGCAATGGTGGACACCCCATCATGTGGAAAACCGGCCACTCGCTAATAAAGGCTAAAATGAGAGAAACAGGTGCATTGTTGGCAGGTGAATGCAGTGGGCATATTTTCTTTAAAGAGAGATGGTATGGATTTGATGATGCTCTCTATACAGCAGCGAGATTATTAGAAATATTGTCAGCAGACACTCGACGTTCAGCTGATATTTTTGCCGCATTACCAAATAGTATTGCGACGCCAGAAATTAACGTCGCCATCGATGACGATAAGAAACATAAATTTGTCGATCAATTAGTCAATCAAGGGATTTTTGGTGATGGTAAATTAATTGATATCGATGGTGCTCGAGTCGAATTTTCACATGGTTGGGGATTGGTAAGAGCATCTAACACGACACCAAACTTGGTCATCCGATTTGAAGGAGATGATCACGATAGTATTGAGCAAATGAAACAGTTGTTTAAACAGCAGATGTTGATGGTTGACGGACGCTTAAATCTAGATTTTTAGGAATGTAAAGAAAAATGAACGATAGGAAAAAAAACCGTAAGCAAGATATCCTACAGAACTTGGCTTTTATGCTTGAAAGCGAACTTTCCGAGAGGATTACGACAGCGAAGCTAGCCAAGCAGGTTGGAGTTTCAGAGGCAGCACTTTACCGGCATTTTCCAAGCAAAGCTCGGATGTATGAGTCGTTGCTAGATTTCTCTGAAGAAACGATATTCAGCGTAATCAATCAAATTAACTCAGAGTCTATAGACGTTGATGCTAAAACGTATAAGATTTGTAGCTTTATTCTTGGGTTTAGTCAGAAAAATCCGGGTATTAGCAGGTTGCTTACAGGTGAAGTTATGCTCGGTGAACCTAGCCGACTTAAAGACCGAATTTCGCAGATGTTCGATCGAATTGAACTTGAAATCAAACAACTACATCGAGATGCTGCTATTGCGAGTGGAGCATCTACGCTCGAGTCGGCAGCCTTAGCCAAATTTGTAACGACTATTTTGGAAGGCCGAATTCAACAATTTGTGCGGTCGAAGTTCAAAATTGAACCGATGACTCAGTGGGATGTTCAATGGAAGTTGGCGATAAAAGCGGTTCGATAACTAAGGTAGTCAGTTGGAATACAAATAAATTACCACTTTAAGTCACGGTTGCAAAGATGTGCGCGCAGGATAAGAAATATAGAGTTAGTTCGGCCGATGGTCTGCAAAAGGTCTGAGACTCTCACTTAAAGGTCTCAGAAGTTTTTCATTCTCTCTTTTATATAATTTAGATAGTTCTTCCGAATATCTTTTAATTGTTGCGTTTTACAAAATGATACGCCTTCCTCTTCTTGAGAGCAGGAAACTTCAAGCACTATTTGCATCTTGTTTTCCGGTGCTGGAATTCTAGAGAACGAAAGTGCTATATCGCGAGCTTCTACAGGTCGGCTCGTGAGAATTAACGAGTTGGTAATAATTTCAATTTTTCCAGTCGAGTTATCTCTCGCATAAATTTGAGCAAGTTGCCAAGCTCTATTGCAGATTTTATTATCTGGACAACTATATATAACCGGTTGAGTGCCTTCCTTTTCTTTCGCTGATTTTCTGAGCGCTCTACGAACACCCTCTAAGTCATTATAGCGAATAATGTCTCTTTCAAAGCTCTTTTCAACTCTAATCTTTTCTTTTTCTAAAAAGCTTGTGTTGATCTCATTACTGACAATTTGATCTTGAGAATCTCGGATATCTTTTAATAAAGATCTAGCGACTCTCTGGCCAAGCCTTTCATATGTGGCCGCTTGAGTTTGTTGATCTTCCAATTGCAGGTGTAAAAGATCTTTCTTACTATTTTGAATTCTTATTCTTTGTTCGAGGGCCAACAGTTGCGAATCTCGGTTTCGGATGATATCGCCGATGGAACTAAATTGTCTCAATAAATCGGCATCATGCCTTAATTGTTGTAAACGCTTGATTTCATCATTACGTTCTTCGATTTTTATTAGCCGGTCTTGTTCTAGTTGCGCCAGTGTTTTGGTAGGAGGAACGTGCTTAATCAATTTTCCAGTTTCGCTTATTACATCATAACCAAGTAATTCCATCTCTTGAGTTATCTTATCTTTAATAGCAACGGAGCCTTCGTCATTTTTAAATCGATAAAAATTCTTTGCTTCAATATTTGTATTTACAAAAAGTGAAACCAAACAAATTGTCAGTGAAATAAGATTTTTCATAATGAACGTCGTGGACTCTAGTTGTTAATATTTGAGACACCGTACAGGCTTCGATAGTTCGAAATTGCCTTTAAATATCCACTAAGATCTTGTTGCTGTTGAATATAGAGGTGTAAATCGTCTAAATTAATAATAGCATAAACCGGCATACTATATTCTTTTGCTACCTCTTGAATCGCTGAGAGCTCTCCTTTACCTTTTTCCTGTCGGTCGAGAGCGACTAATACTCCCGCTGGAGTTGCGCCAGCATTGTTTATTAAGTCAATCGATTCACGAATTGCGGTGCCTGCTGTTATCACATCATCAATGATCAAAACATTGCCTGATAGGCTCGCGCCTACTAGATTTCCACCTTCACCGTGTTTCTTAGCTTCTTTCCGGTTATAACAGAAAGGAACGTCAATATTATGGTCCCTAGCTAGGGACACTGCAGTAGTTGTGCCTAGCGGGATGCCTTTATAGGCAGGGCCAAATAACATATCGAATTTAGCATTCGCATCAATGAGTGTTTGTGCATAACAGTCTCCAAGGGTCGCTAAATCTGCTCCACTATTAAAAAAACCGGCATTAAAAAAATAGGGGCTTGTACGGCCCGACTTTAAAGTGAATTCGCCGAACTTTAGTGCTTGTTTCTCGATAGCTAACTTGATAAAAGTTTGTTTTATTGATGACATTTTCTGTTGTAGATTATGTTGAGATGATTGTTAACAGTTTACCTTGAATTTTAACTCGGTAACACTCTTGGGATGAAAATCTGTAGACTTATTAGTAGTGACGTGCGCTAATCGTGAATTTTTTAGTTTCGTAGACAAATTTTTGCAATATAATGAGTCAGGACGATTATTCCTCGAAAAGGTAAGATCTATCCTTTAGAATCCTTCATTTTGAAAAAAGCTGTTCTGTCTAAAACATAGAATATTTGCATCTTTAGTTATCGGAGGTACTGGTTAGAAGGTATTAGCGATTGAATATCCAGCTGAATCCTGCATAATCTGAACTAGTCTTACAAACAACAGAATTTATTAATGAAGACTTTCGACAAGATCGATACTGATATTCTTTCCAAGCTTTATCAAAATGCTGATATTACCAATAAGGAACTTGCCGAAACACTGAGCATCGCTACGTCCACTTGCCAAGAACGGGTAAAACGACTAAAAAAGCAAGGCGTAATCAAGGGGTATCAATGTGAGCTTAATCTGGAGGATTTTTCTGGACATATTGAAGCGATGGCAGCGGTAAAAATGGTAAAGCACACTGAAGAGTTAGCCGATGAATTAAGGGATGATTTTCTTGAACTACCTGAAGTGATACAAGTTTTTCATATTGGTGGCCAAAATGACTTCAATGTGCACATTGCTGTTTACAATATGTCGCAATTACGTCAGCTTATTTTCCGAGAATTCACTTCTAGAAACGAAATACAAAATGTCGAAACATCATTAATCTTTGAGCACCGTCGCAGTAAAGTATTACCTAAACTAGCGATGTCGTAAAATTGAAGAGTTCGTCGGGTCGTTTTGATCTACCACTTATAAGTTGACTAAACTAGAGGTAGTACCACAGCTTTCCAACCATTTCATGAAGTGACTGTTGGCTTTCATACAATGCTCTAGCACTCGGGAAATAGTCTATCCAACTGGTTCTTGTCGATTGAAATACCGTAGGAGCGGGTATAATCTTTAACTCTGCACGTTCGAATTCAGCGACAGCTCTTTGCATATGATTTGAGTGTGTTACAAGTAAAATTTCAGTGATCCCATTTCGTTTGAGTATTTCGTTCGAAAATTTAGCATTTTCAGCGGTATTTTTACTATTAACTTCTATCCATTTGGGGGCTATATTAAAAGCAGAGAGCATGGTCTGATTCATTAGCACCGATTCAGCAGTGGATTCGCCGTATACGCTTCCACCCGTTACAAGAATGGGTAATCTCGTTTTACGATGTAACCAAGCAGCGTATTGTATTCGTTGAAGTGTTTTTGAACTGACTGTATCAATATCGCCATATTCTGGAGAGCTGCTGATTCTGCCGCCTGCTAGAACGACGATTGCAACATCAACTCTTTGACTATTGGCATATTGTGTCACTTTTAAGGGCGAAAGAGCAGCTACTGTCTGTAGGTTCTGACTTAGCCTTTTGGACACTATCGGTAAACTGACTAAAAAGAGACTCAAAAATGAAACTATAAAAAGGGATATCCCGATTTTTCGACGAGACTTTTTTATTTGCCAGTAAGCGATACTAGCAAGAAGAAGATTGATACCTGGTGGAAATAATAAACTACTGATAATTTTAGTGAGAAATAATTCCAATTGTTACGGACCAATAACGATTTTTAGAAATAAATCGACTATACAATAATCGAGGCTAAGCTGCGAACTTGAATGTAGTCATTGCAGAAATGAATGAGGCGTAGCACACCAGTAGCCAAAATCGACTTATTTCTCTAGCATACTTAAATAGGAAAAAACTTTTTCGCTTGAAGTTTCCATTTGTTGTAAATATTGATAACTAGCCTTTGAATCGCCAGAGTTCGCCGCTTTTATAGCCTCTACCCCAGAATCGTGGAATCTTTTATGTGGTTCTTCAATAGAATTGAAGGATTTATGATGAGCTTGCTCTTTTCCATCGCCCTGGTAGTACCAATGCCCTAATTGGCAGTTAAGATGGCTAGAAAGGTCTTCGACAGTCTTATGAGAACTAGAAAATACGATCGAATAAACATCTGTCTTCCAAACAAGATGATCAAGTTTGACCGCTTGGATAAACGCACTGAGAGCAGATTCATTAATCACTTCTTTCATTTGCTTGGATGAGTCGAGGATATTCTGATAAGAATCGCCAAGCGACTTGTTTTGCTCTGAAATAGAAGAAGTATAATCACAAAGTTGTTCAATTTGACCGGCAGCGATTTCTGAATCACTATCAATGGTGTCAATAAGACTACCAATTTCGCTGGTTGCATTACCCGTATTTTGGGCCAAAGCACGGACCTCATCTGCCACAACAGCGAACCCTCGACCTTGATCTCCCGCTCTGGCCGCTTCAATTGCAGCATTGAGTGCGAGTAAGTTTGTCTGATCAGATATATTAGTGATAACACTGACAAAATTGGCGATACTATCAGATACCGCCCTAAGTGAGCTCATTTTTTCTCTACTTTGGTTCGCTCGAGTACCAATGTCTTCGACGGTAGTGCTAATGCTGCCTAGCACCTCACTGGACGAACTAAATACTTCGTTAAGGTTTGTCATAGCCTTGTCTTTATCCATGATTCTTTCTGCTAGCCCGGACACCGAGGTTCGAATTTGCTCAATATTGCCGAACGAATTCAATAACATCTGAATTACCTTTTTTTCTTGCGCGAGTTGTTCATCAACCAAAGATTTTTGTTCTGATAAGCTAAAAACTTCGGTTTCTGAAGCTTCCAATGCTTGTTTAGCGATAGACAATTGTTCGGTAAGCTTAATGTTTTTAGTATTGAGCTCTTCGATTTCTCGTTTGTTTCCGAAAAACATGAATTAGTTACCTATTTTGTCGTCTGCTCTTGTTATTGGAGCCAGTTATCTCGAATTGAAGCCTTTCACTTAAAATTGAGGAAGTTGTAAGGTAGTAATGCGTTCAGATAAATTCATACCTGTGTATAAATGTAGCAGACAAATGAGAATTTGGTTGAGGAAATTGCTTTGCCCCTCCACAGATTGTAGAAGGCGAGTAATCGTCGATGTATTAGCTCACAGGGGAAGGCTGGGCTACTTGACCCTTCTAACCTTTGCAGGAGCGGTGACGCCTTTGACTTTCGCAGTAAAGGTACCAAATATAGCCTTTGAAATAGTAATTTCTGGATTTTCAAGTTGCACGTAAACTCTATTAGAGTTTGCTACTTTCCATATTTGGCCATTTGCAAGTTTCAGCTTTTTTCCTTTCTTCCACCCATTAAATTTGCCCACAATATGTGAGCTGAACGATTGAATTTCGTGTTCTTTTTCTTTGACCTTGCCAAAAGCATCTACAGTACTGCTGGGAGAGCTAGTTATTTTAGGGGGAGAGAGATTCTTCTGGGAGTGCGATTGTCCGCTAACCGCTGTCTTGCTGTTCGCTGCAGCACTAGTTTCTTTCGATACTAATAAACTATTTTTTTTTGACTTTGAAACACTATCACTAATGTCTTTAGACAGGTTAGATAGCTGGTCGAAACATTTCAATCTTTCATTATTTTCTTTGATTTCGGAGCAATATTTAATAGTCATTACATCTTGAGCAATTGTCATCATTGAGTAGCTAGAAATACTCATGAATGCTAACGAATAAAATATCGTTTTAATCATATTTTCACCTTGCTTCTATTGCGATGATGGTTTCTTATTGGCGTTGTTGCCCATTATGGCAAAGACAATCCCTAATTCAAAGAGTATCCACATCGGTATGGCCAACAGAATCTGTGAAATGACGTCGGGGGGAGTCAGTAACATTCCAACAACGAATACCCCAACAATTACGTAAGGGCGTTTTTCTCTTAAACTTTCAACAGTGGTTAAACCCGACCAAATCAATAATATAGTAGCCACAGGGATCTCAAAAGCGAGACCAAAGGCAAAAAACATTTTTGTCACAATATCGAGATAGCTGCTTATATCGGGTAATACTTGGATCCCTTCGGGCCCTGCAGCCGTTAGGAATGCCCAGGCCATTGGAAATACAACAAAATAGGCAAAGGCTAGGCCACAGTAAAATAACATTATACTCGAAAACAATAATGGATAGGCAAAACGTTTTTCGTGACGGTAAAGGCCGGGAGAGACAAATCCCCATGCTTGATGCAATATAAAGGGCATCGCGATAAATACCGATAAAACGGCGGTCATTTTAAATGGCGTAAGAAAAGGAGAAATAATATCGGTTGCTATCATGTTGGATGAATCAGGCAAGTGAGCCACCAACGGAGCAGACAACATTAAGTAAATATCATTCGCCCAGTATATAAGCGTGATAAACACGATAATTACCGCAAGAACCATTCGAAGCAATCGGTCTCTTAACTCAAGTAAATGAGAGATGAGTGGCATGTCTTTTTCGGTGGAATTGTTTTGTTCAGGAGTACTCATTCTTATTTCTTAAGCTCAGGAGAATTTGAGGTATCGTTAGTAATTTTTGATGTAGGAATACCTGCTGAATCAGCTTTTTGGGTTTTATCTGAGTCAAAAAACGGTTCGTTGAGCTGTTCTTTCAGTGAGTTGGTTTCTGAGTGAATCGTGTTGGCCGTTTGATTGAGTTGCTGTTGTAAGGACTCGAGACCTGATTCCTTTTGCAATGCTGTTTTTTGTTCTTCGATTTGTTGTTGAAGTTCTTTAACTTTTAATTCCCGATCTATTTCTGTCTTAATTGAATCAAACCCTTGTTTTGCTTTACCGACCCACAAACCTACCGTGCGCGCAGCTTTTGGGAGCCTTTCTGGCCCAAGCACGATTAAGGCAATAATACCGATAACTAATAACTCCAAAAATCCCATATCAAACATTGGAGCAAGCCTTATTTTTCTACTTTAGTTTCTTCTTTAACGACTTCGCCTTCTATGACGTTAGCATCTTTTTTTTCCTCAATAGACGCTTCTTTTTTTACTTCGCCATCATCAACGGCTTTTTTGAAGCCTTTTAGTGCGCCGCCTAAGTCACTCCCGATGTTTTTTAAGCGTTTGGTGCCAAACAATAAAATAACAATGACTAAAATTACAATTAAACTTGGCATGCTGAACATATTAAACTCTCTCTCTTAAAACTGAATAATAATTTATCTGTTAATGAACTGATGTTCACAAACTACACAAACGGAAGGGCTCCACCACCCAACAAATGGATATGCAGGTGAAATACTTCTTGTCCACCGCCTTTGCCTGTATTGATTATTGTCCTAAATCCACTATCAAGCCCTTGATCTTTAGCAAGTTTTGGTAACAATAACATCATTCGGCCAATTAAATCCTGATCTTCTGGTAACAAATCGTTAAGTCCATCAACATGTTTTCTTGGAATAACCAGTAAATGTACATCGGCTTTGGGGGCAATATCTTTAAACACCACGACGTCATTATCTTGGTAAACAATAGTAGCCGGAATTTCGCCTTTTTCAATTTTACAGAATAAACAATTTTCCACTTTT
>JAHRVB010000189.1 GCA_019090895.1 Kangiellaceae bacterium | reverse complement strand
GTTTCAGGCATTTCGGCATTTCTGGCTTTCCGAACTAATTCCACATGATTAACATACGCACTGCCGTCAGCCCATTGATAAGCTCTTGGAAGCGGAGACTCACAGTTTACTTGATCAAAATCGAAAGCGTCTTCTACCATTCCATCATTGAGTTGCTGATAAACAGTTTCTAATAGCGGTGCCAATTGAGCCCATTCATCCAATAGATTTTGCATCGTTGCTGCAACTTTCGGAACCGCAATTGCCTTAGTCAGCGATTGATTTACCACCACTAGTTGTCCATCACGGGTGTTGTTTTTTAAGCTAGCTAGTTTCATGTTGTGCCTATTTGATTTTACGCGAAACCAAACAGGTTCCGCATACAATTATTTGAATTCGATTGTCATAAAAAGAAAGCATCCAAACGTAATAATCGTTGAGACAGTCGTTATTCTTCTTTTTTAGCTTCAAGTTCATCCCAATCTGAATAAACCTGCTCTAATTCACTCTTCAACAATTCGAACTGCGCTAATTTATCTGTTGACAGTTTAGCATCCTGATAGAAATCAGGGTGAGCCATTTCCGATTCAAAATTTGCCTGTTGTTGTTCCAATTTTTCGATTATTTGCGGCAATCCTTCGAGTCGCTTTTGATCTTTATAAGAGAGCTTTTTAGCTTTCTTAACTTTTGCTACAGTTTGTCCAGATTTAGATTTAGTCTTAACCTCTTTTGGAAGCACTTCGGCTAAATACCTCTGCCAGTCCTGATAACCACCGGTGATTTCTATCACTTGAAAAAGCCCAGACTGTTGATTAGCTGGAGGCAACTGGTCATCAAACACCAACAACTCGCTGCAACAATTATCCAAGAACGCCCTGTCATGACTAATGATAATTACCGTCGCCTTCAGCTCAACCAGCATTTGCTCCAAAATTTCAAGCGTTTCAACGTCAAGATCATTAGTTGGCTCATCCAATATGAATAGATTTGCCGGCTGTGTAAATAATTTAGCAAGCAAGAGACGATTAATTTCGCCACCTGAAAGCGAATGCGCTGGTGCTCTCACTCGATCCGCGGTGAAATTGAAGTCAGCCATATAACTGATAACGTGTCGTTGCTGTCCTTCTATCTCGACAAAATCTCTTCCGTCACTCAGGTTATCTGAAACCGTTTTTTGTAAATCGATTCCATCCCTTAATTGATCAAAGTAGGCCACTTTGATATTTTCACTTGCGGAAAACTCTCCACTGTAGGGCTCTATTTGACCGAGAAGTGTCTTGATAAAAGTCGTTTTTCCACAACCATTATTACCAAGAATGCCTATTTTATCGCCTTTTTGAACAATATAAGTCATCGGTAAAATAAGCGGTTTATCGTATCCGACTTGCAATGCTTCCATGGAGGCAACAATCTTGCTGCCCTGCTGAGCAATACTTGCTTTTAGATTACTATTTCCAATTACATTTCGACGCTGAGAATGCTCCTGTCTCATTTTCTTTAAAGCACGAACTCGACCTTCATTTCGCGTCCGACGTGCTTTGACACCTTGTCTTATCCACTTTTCTTCATTTGCTAGACGTTTATCAAATTCAGCATTCGTTTTCTCTTCGTCTTTTAACTGTTGAGCCTTTAACGCTAGATAGGCTGCGTAATTACCGGGATAAAGTCGTAAGTGTCCGCGATCCAATTCCATAATGGTATCTGCAACTTTATTAACAAAATGTCGATCATGAGAGACAAACAACAAGGCGCCTTTAAATTTTAGAAGCTGTTCTTCTAACCATTGAATGCTTGATAAGTCTAAATGGTTGGTGGGCTCATCCAAAATCAGTAAATCAGGCTCTTGAACTAGCGCTTTCGCCAGCGCTGCTCTCCTTCTCCATCCACCTGACAAATTGGACATCTTGAGTTCACCGTCAAGGGATAGCCGAGAAAGAGTTTGTTCAACGCGAGTGTCAATGGTCCAGCCATCATGAGCATTGATTATCTCTTCTAACGACTGCAACTTCGGTGATAAGCAGTCCTCGACAATAATTGTCTGATATTCATCGACCGCTCTCTTTACGTCAGCAAGCGCAGACTCTACGAACTCTCGAATAGAGTGTTCTGTTTTCTCTGGAAGCGCCTGTGGTAAAAATCCGACTCTATGTTGTCGAGAACGATTAATCAGCCCATCATCAGGCATGACCTCACCACTAATCAACTTTAACAAAGTCGATTTTCCGGTACCATTTCTACCAATTAAACAGATTTTCTGTTTTTCTTCGACTACAAAAGATGCATGCTCCAACAGAATTTGTGGACCATAAGACAAGCTGAGGTCGTCGCCTCGAATTAAAGACATAAGGGATTTGTACTATTGGGTGATTGAAGTGCGACATACTATCAATTTTGATAGTCAATAGCTCGCAATACACCCAATTTTTTACTTACGAAGGTTTGAGCTTTTCTAGCATCATGCCCATTTTTTGATGGATCAAGTTCATTGCTTTCAAAGGGCGCACCATCACTTTAAAATCGACAATTTGGCCATTGGAATCAAATCGGATCATGTCGACACCATTTACAATCAATCCATCTATTTCGGCCTGAAACTCAAGCACATGATCAAATTCGGAATTAAGTTCTCGAACATAGGTAAAACTGTCGGTTAGAAAGGTATGAAAAGCCGCATGCAAGTACAAGCTAACCATTTGCTTTCCTTGCACTGGAGTATGAACCACCGGGGAATGTAGAACAACGTTATCTGATAGTAGAGCATTTAGCCCTTCAGGATTTCTTGAACTGACTAACTGGTGCCATTTTTCGATCATATTTAAGACTCGTATACATTAGGACAGACAAAGCTATCTCGTAACCAGTTTCGTTGCAAGTATAACCTTGTGGCGCAAGGTTAAAAGGTTAAAAGGTTAAGATGTTTGTCTATCCGGTGGTCTTATTCAATCAAAAGTAATATTAGACGACTTAAAGCTCATCACTTCCTTCAACAATATCATCAAACAAAAAAGTACTTAAGTAACGTTCTCCGGTATCAGGTAACATTGCGAGAATAGCTGAACCTTCGGGCGCTTTCTCAGCGGCTTTCAGCGCTGCTGCAAAAGTTCCACCCGCAGAAATACCACAAAAGATACCTTCACTGCTAGCAAGAGCCAACGCTGTGTCTCGAGCTTCAAGATCAGCAACCGGTAGAATTTCATCGATCACGTCTCGGTTTAAAACCGAAGCAACAAAATCAGGTGTCCAACCTTGAATCTTATGGGGCTGCCAATCTTTACCTCCTAACAAGGCTGCTCCTTCCGGTTCGGTTGCAATCACTTTTAAATCAGGTCGAGCTGCTTTGAGGACTTCACCCACACCAGTTATGGTTCCACCTGTGCCATATCCACTGACAAAATAATCCAGCGGTTGACCAGCAAAATCTCTCAAGATTTCTGGCGCAGTGGTATTTCGATGATATTCAGGATTGGCTTTGTTATCAAATTGACTGGCTAAAAACCAATCGTTCTTTTGTGCCAGCTCCGCAGCAAATTTGACCATCCCAGTTCCTCGTTCAGCAGCGGGCGTGAGAACGACCTTTGCGCCCAACGCACGCATAACTTTTCGACGCTCCACTGAAAATGTTTCCGTCATTACTGCAACAAATGGATAGCCCTTCGCCGCACAGACCATCGCGAGAGCAATGCCTGTATTTCCAGAAGTAGCTTCTACCACTGTTTGTCCAGGCTTTAACTGCCCTTTTTGTTCCGCGTCATTAATAATCGCAAACGCTAACCGGTCTTTAACCGATGCGAGAGGGTTAAAAAACTCTGCTTTAACATACATATTGACATGTGCAGGCGCTAAGCGATTGATTTTGATAATTGGTGTATTGCCAATCGTGCTTAAAATTGAATCATGTATCATCGTCATTTATTCCC
>JAHRVB010000188.1 GCA_019090895.1 Kangiellaceae bacterium | reverse complement strand
GCGATGATAATAGAAAGAATAAATACAACAACAAGTAACGCATTCTGTCCTCTATTGGGGATGTTTCTATCTATTAAACTTAGTTCAAAATGGGTGTTTTGTAAAAGTGAACAAGAATATGTGCTTAAAAGATCAATTGTTAGTTATTAAAGCCACCCTATGAGAATTATATTCGGAGCCTATTTTAACTAACTAGCACTCTCAGAAATCGACTTTAAACGTATCGATAGCATCAAAATAAAGACCAAAGTAACACCGAAGTTGACCACACTAGCCCCAGACTCGTATTCAAGCAGGTCTTTCCAAGCGTAATAAAGGGTACACACTAAGGTTGCGGCACCGACTAAAATTCTTAATAGATAGACAAAGTTGTCTGTATCAGGATTTGGCTCGTGTGGAGTTAACAGAGATTTCAAAGGTAAGCTAAAAAATATGCCCAAGGCGATTACAATAACATGGCCTGTATAAAAGGCGTATGCGAAAAGGCTAATTAATAACGGTATAATCATTTTTAATAAATCCTTAAATTGATTCCCAAACATATTATCAAAGGGAACATAAACTCAGCATTCGAAACTTCAGAATAAATATGAAAGTTTATAGGTTTCGTTTGCAGAAAAAAGAGTAATTCAAGTAAATAAAAACAGATGACAATATGACTGCAAACATTACACGTGATATTAATGAGTCAGTTTTTACAAAAAATCATATTGTTAGTTTTTTAAATTGTGAGCTATTGGTCAATGTCGGATGATTGTTCTCACTAGCACACCGTGGTTATTTTTCGTTAAGTACGGCTACTTCAGCGTTTAATTGTTCAATTTTTGTCAACATCTTGCTGTGAGCTATTTTAGCTAATTCTCTTATCTTAGTTTTGCTAAAATCCTTTGTCTCAATCGGCTCAGCATTTTCTATAATGGCATAGCCATTGTTCCAGCGATTAATAGAGAAAGAAGCTGTGCTGCTTGATACGACTGGAATAATGGGGACTTTAGCCTGCAGCGCAATGTGAAACGCTCCCATTTTAAAGGGTAATAAACCGCGACCTTTACTACGTGTCCCCTCAGGAAACATCCAAATAGACAAATTATTTTTTTCCATGCGGGCCGACATTTCGTTCATTGTGCCTGTAGCGCTAGATTTGTTGCTGCGATCGATGAATATATTGCCGCTAAGCCAATAGAGTTGTCCGAAAACGGGTATCCATTTAAGGCTCTTTTTACCAACACTAACGACGCCAGGGGTTACTCCTCCCGCTATGGTGATCACATCATAGTTGCTTTGATGATTAGCAATAATCACTTTTGGTGATTCAGTTAAATCTTTTGGTACTCTTACGATTAATTTAATGCCGATTAATGGCGTCAGTTTAGAAAATAGCTGCGCGACTGTGTAGGTGTTTTCACGATGAAACGGCCGCATCAATGAGACCAGAATACCAATAATACAGGCCAAGACAAACAAGGGCAGTACAATTATTAGCCTAATAATACCAAGCATATGAACCTTAACAATAAGCAATAAAATGGATAGTTAGCCATTATGAGAAAAGTATCCCCAAATGTATACCCTATAAGGGGCCTTTTTTTTATAATGGGCGATTTCAAATGGTTGCTGTAACAATTTGAAACCAAAGGAAACATTAAGAATGAGATTAGTTCATCATAAATATGTAAAAATCGGCTTACTTAAATAACTCGCTGTTGAGTTAATCAGGGGTCCTGGTTGCAAAAACATGAGAGCTTACGAAGCCAACATTCCTGAGTTTATTCAGTGGGAAGATCAGACGTTACATCTAACGGAATAAATGACTAAATAATCCGTTTATACCACTTACGATTAGATAGATTACCTAATATGGAGACGAAACATGAGAATACACTTCGCACAAGAGAGCAGAGTCAAGCACATCGCAATATCTGCTCTTTTAGTTGGATTCGTATCTTTTACATCGGCTCAAGCGGAATCTGAACAGTTATCTGTTACTTTCGGAGCTCACTCGCCGGATTCTACCTATAAGATTGGATATGAAGACTATGACCTACTACTAAAGCAAAACGTTGTGGATTTGGGGCGTTCGTTTAGGCAAAAGGCCAAGAGAATAGTCGCTCGGACCGGAACTCGATTGAAAGCAAGAAGAAATCTTCAGACTGCATTAGAGGGCAATCGGTTCTTTTTTCAGAATTTTAAAACTGCGGAAAAGAAACAGCTGTTGACTACTGTTCGAGTAAGTCTTGAAACGCTTCCCAATGAATTGTCGCTTAAAGAGTTTAATAAAAACGTACAGCTAGCCTATTGGCTCAATCTATATAACGTTACCTTGTTAGAAAACCTAGTTAACGTTAATGCCTATACCAACATGGAGGACTATCTCTATGGTGATGACGCATTTCTTGATAAAAAGATACTAACAGTCGGCGGAAAAAAACTGAGTTTGAATAATATTCAATATGATATTGTCTTACCAAATTATGGCAATGACTCAAATGTAATGTACGGTTTTTTTCAAGGAGTAATCGGCGGGCCTAACTTAAGAAATGAGGCATATACAGGTGCTAATGCCTCAAGCCAGTTGAAAGAAAATGGCCAGGAATTCGTGAATTCAAATCGTGGAACTCTCAACAATTCCGGTGGCACGTTTAGAGTATCTAATATCTATCAACGAAATCAAAACTGGTTTCTTGACTTTAATAAGGATCTAAAAAACCACTTGTTGGAGTTAGTCGATGCTAATGACCGTCAGCAAGTGAGGGACGCTAAAGAATTTAAAGCAAATATAAAAGACATGAGTTTTGCCAATCTAAATGGCGGATTCCAAGATTTTGGAGAGAGAGCGGTCACAGGAAGAGCACAGATGGGCTCCTTAAAGCGTCAGTCCATCAGTCAGTATATGAGTTTTGCCTCAAAGGGAGAACTTCAGCTGTTCAGAGATTTAATGATGAATAGTCATATTCAAAGACCAAAAGTTGTCAGGTTGAAAGGAACGAAATAGCTATATTTAAAACAGTTACAATAGCACTGTTTAATTCGTGGTTAGAGTATGCCTTCGACTAATCTCACCTAGTCTTGATTGAGCAACCAGAGTTTTGGTTGCTTTTTTTCAAACTTGCACCTAAACACAAGAGCCTTTAATCTCTAGCTATCTATTCATTTAATTTAAAAATCTTATGTTCCCTTTATCTGTTCTTGATCTGGT
>JAHRVB010000014.1 GCA_019090895.1 Kangiellaceae bacterium | reverse complement strand
GGACGAGAATCCAAATCCCCACGCATGGATGGAATAATACAAAACGTACAGCGATGATTGCAGCCTTCGGATATTTTTAAATAGGCAAAATGCTTAGGAGTAAGCTTGATACCTTGTTCGGGAACTAAGCTAACAAAAGGATTATGTTTCGGTTTTGGCACGTGAGCGTGAACTTGTTCTAACACTTGCTCGTAAGCATGTGGACCCGTTACTCCCAATACGTTTGGATGAATTTCTTTTATTTCATCTTCCTTTACGCCTAGGCAACCCGTAACAAGCACTTTACCATTTGCAGCAAGCGCTTCACCGATGGTATCCAGGGATTCTTGGACCGCACTATCGATAAATCCACAAGTATTAACGATGACCAAATTTGCATCGTCGTAGCTGGGTACGACATCGTACCCTTCTGTCTTTAATTGAGTGAGAATGCGTTCTGAGTCAACCAAGTTCTTTGGACACCCTAAGCTAACGAAGCCTACTCGGGACTCATTTGAAGATTTTAAAGCGTTATTGGTTGCAGTCTCTTTTTTGGATTTAACTACAGACGCTATCTTAGTGTCAGACATGTATTGTTTAACTGTCATAAATTGCCCTACAATAAGAGTTTATCACTTCCTTAAAAAATGACTAAGCCGATAAATTGAGGCGCATTATACCTGATATAACGAGTTGTGGCCCGATGAAAAGAGGTCATAACTTCGCAAGAAATGAGTGAAATTAATATAGAGTTTTTGGAGCTGTAGCAGAGCTACCATGGTAATATTACCAATTTTTTATTTTTATTGGTGTTGACGGTTGGGTAAAAGCACTAGTCTGTCGATAAGATAGAATGAAGTTAAGTCGCCATAGTAAATTAAAAAATAAGGATATATATGTATTAATATCAACATGATAACTAACTAGACCAGATACTTCAATTCGACATGAACAGTCCAATTAGTCAGAACTATGCACAAATACTGACCAATAAAATCACACATCTTTAGAAACAAAATATAGCGCCATATATTTGCTTCATTCGAATGCAAATTGTTAAACTTTCCCGTTGTTAAAACACCATCTTAAATAACATTGAGGATCAATAACAATGAACCTGCTTAAAAGAATAAGCGCATTGCTATTATTTGCTTTAGTTGTACAGCAAATATCAGCTAATCCCGCAGATATACCCGTGAAGGACTTTTTTAAGAATCCTTCTTTCACTAGTCTACAGCTATCACCCAATGGCAAATACCTGGCAGTCCTTTCGCCAGTGGGCGAAAGACGTAATATATTGATAATGGAAGTCGAAGGTCTAAAAAACCCTCGTCCTCTTACAGGATTAAAAAAACAGGATATAGCAGGATTTTTTTGGGCCAATAATGATACATTGATCTTCACTATGGATAGTGACGGAAATGAGGCATTTAGCCTATTTTCTGTCAATAGGAAAGGTAAGGCAAAAATAAAAACACTCGTTGGTTCTTCAGTTGGTTCATCAGGAATTAGAACGGCTTCGATTGTTCATCAACTTCCAAATGATCCAGACCATATTTTAGTTCAATTCAATCAAAGAAACGTAAAAGCTCCGGACTTATATAAGCTTCCTTTAGATAGTCGCTGGAGTGATAAAAGAAAGAAAAATCCAAAGATGAAAATAATTGCTAAAAACCCTGGCGACGTTAGCAATTGGTTGGTCGATAATGATGGAGATGTTCGAGGTGCTGTATCATTAAATGGGCTAAAAGGACAATTTCACTACAAGGGTAAAGGTGAGAAAGACTTCAAAGTATTGAGAGAATTTAATGTCCATGACGAAGGACTGAATCCACTCACTTTTGATTTCGATAATAAGACTCTATATGTCGCCTCAAATATTGGGCGCGACCGTAACGCTATTTATAAGTTTGATCCAGAAACAAACAAACTTGGTGAAATGATTTATGCACATGACGAAGTTGATGTCGGTGGGCTCATCATGTCTCGTAAACAACAAAAATTATTGGGTGTTAGTTATTTTGCAGACTACCCTACTTCTGTCTACTTCGACAAAGCAACTGAAAAGCAATTAAAGATGCTGTCTGATGCATTTCCAGGAAAGAGAGTCAATATTTCAAGTCAATCAGAAGATGAGATGTTGCAAGTATTAATGGTGAATGACGACGAAGACCCGGGTAATTATTATCTATACAATAAGAATACTGGAAAAGTTAACTTTTTACTTTCTGTGACTAAAGCAATCAATCCTAAAGATATGTCACCGATGGAGCCTATTCGCTTCACTAGTCGCGATGGCCTAACCATCCGTGGTTATTTAACCGTTCCAAAACACACTGATGGTAAGAAGCTTCCTCTAATCATTAATCCACATGGTGGTCCATTTGGGGTAAGAGATTTCTGGGGTTATAACCCTGAGCACCAATTCTTCGCTAGTCGTGGTTACGCGACAGTACAAGTTAATTATCGCGGTTCCGGCGGGTATGGTCGAAGTTTTGAACAAGCCGGTTACGGCGGTAAATGGGGCGCGGAGATGCAAAACGACCTTACTGACGCAGTAAAGTACCTCGTTGATCAAGGAATAGCAGACCCTGATAGAGTATGCATCTATGGCGCGAGCTATGGTGGTTACGCAACAATGGCGGGATTAACCTTTACACCCGAGTTATATAAGTGTGGGATTAACTACGTTGGCGTGACTGATATTGGCTTACTATTCGATTCGATGCCTAAGCATTGGGAACCAGCGAAAGAGCTAATGAAAGTTCAAATCGGTGATCCTGACGATAAAGAGTTAATGAATAGAATGTCGCCACTTGCGCACGTTGATAAAATCAAAGCACCATTAATGATCGTTCAAGGTGCGAAAGATCCTCGAGTCGTTAAACAACACGCTACAGATCTTAGAGATGCTCTCGAAGATAGAGGAATAACGCTAAACGATGACGAATGGATTATGAAGAAAAATGAAGGTCATGGATTCAGAAAGGAAGAAAACCGAATTGAACTTTATCAAAAAATGGAAAAATTCTTAGCTAAGCATCTTAAATAGCTATCAATTGACCAAAACATCAAAAGCCAAGACCAGACAAGGCCTTGGCTTTTTTATTGGCCGCATTAAGAGTTGAGCTGTTGCGGATTCAACTTATCTTTCAGATATTCGAAGTAGAAATTGCTTGTTACACTTCACTCTTGAATGACACACTAATCAATAAGCATTTTTCCAACCTTAGGTTCAGAATTATCACAGTTTTAAATCTGGACATTAACGATGAACTTTACTCGCTCCTCATTAAAAAATCCTGCCGCGGTGTTAGTCATCGCACTACTAGTATTGATTTTTGGATTACTAAGTGCAATCCAACTCCCCATTCAATTAACCCCAGATATTCAACAACCACAAATCAATATTTCTACCGGATGGCGCTCTGCTGCTCCTGAAGAAATCGAATCTGTGATCATAGAACCACTCGAAAACGTTGTAAAGAATACCCAAGGTGTCGTTGATATTTCGACTAATATCAACCAAGGTTTCGGCAATATAAGCCTTACATTTGATGTCGGCGCTGATATGCAGCAAGCAATGTTAGATGTGCTAAACAGCTTAAACCAAGCCCCACCCTTACCTCTGGATGCTAGCGAACCGGTAGTCTCCTCTGCTGGAAATGGCCCACAAGCGCCTAACGCAGCGTCACTACTTATCCGACCGCTAGATGGCGTGGACATTGAGGATATTACTGTTTATCAAAAGCTTATTGACGATGTGGTCGAACCAAGATTCGCACGAATTCCTGGTGTTGGTCGAATCAATTTAAATAGTCAAAGACAAAGAGAACTAAGAATTGAATTTGATCCTTACAAATTAGCAGCTCTTAGTTTGCAAGTTGGTGATATTGGTTCAACCATTTCGCAATCTTCCAATGTGTCTGGGGGCTTTGCAGAAGTTGGTCGCAGAAATTACACAGTCCGGTTTGCCGGCCAGTATGATGTCAATAACTTGGAAGACATGATTGTCGGTTACAATAATAATCGACCCATTCAACTCAAAGATGTCGCGACAGTCGCAGAAAAGCTGCAGGATAGATTTGGTTTCACTCTTAGAAACGGCGCTCCTGGATATTACATTACCATTCAGCGGGCTAGCAATTCTAATACTGTCGAAGTTCTGGACCAAATAAATAAAGCGATTATCGAGCTAAATAGTGGTGCGCTAAACGAAGTTGGTCTCGCTATTGATTTAAGTTTCGATGCTTCAGTACATATACGAAACTCCCTCAATTTAGTGAAAGGTAATCTAGGACTCGGCGTTCTTCTTGCATTGGCTATTCTCTGGTTTTTTCTTAGAGGAATCAAACCAACGCTGATAATCGCATTGACAATTCCAATATCTTTGGCGGTGGCATTTTTAACTCTCAGTTGGTTCGATCGTAGTCTTAATGTAATTTCATTGGCTGGATTGGCATTTTCTGTGGGCCTTGTGTTGGACGCCGCAATTATTGTCCAAGAGAACATTGTAAGGCTCAGAAGCGAAGGACTTTCAACCAAACAAGCTGTGCAAAAAGGAGCCAGGCAAGTGACCGGCGCACTATTCGCGTCGACAGCAACCAGTGTGGCTATTTTCCTACCGATATTAACCATGAAAGGAATTGAAGGTCAGCTATTTTCAGACTTGGCAATGACCCTTTCAATTGCGGTGGTAGCCTCCTTAGTCACGGCAATCACCGTAATGCCAGTGATTAGTTCCTATGTACTTAAGGAGCTGACTGTAAAAGATCGGTTTCAACATTTCTGGGAAAGACTTTCCGATGTCATTATGACCATTACTAATACGAATTTAAAACGTTGGTTGTGGGTGATTGGATTGCTTGGAGGTTCCGCCATAACAACCATAACCATGCTACCACGATCCGACTTTATGCCTAGAGCCCCTATTGATGGTTTCTTCTTTTCACTGAATACACCGCCTGGAGGTAATCTCGCATTTCTAGAAACAGAATTAGCCGATAAGGTGAAAGCTCGCCTAGAACCCTACTATCGTGGAGAAATGAGCCCTAAAATCAAAAGCTATAACTTCTATGCCTTTGGCGGTGGTAACAGTGGTGGATTTATTTATTCAGATGATCCACAAAATGTTGAAGAACTTATGCAAGTTGTTCGTACTCAAGTGTTACACGATCTACCCGATACTCAAGTATTTTTGTTTAGAGGGTCAATGATTAATGTTGGTGCCGGAGGAAACGGTCGCTCCGTTCGAATTGATTTGCAAGGACCTGATATAGAAAGCTTAATGGAATCGGCTCAGCTCGGTCTAACCATCATTAATCAGGTGATGCCCAAGTCTACGGCTCAGCCATTTCCTGGGCTTCAATTGGCGGAGCCTGAGCTTGAACTTATTCCTAATGATCGACGGATCAGCCAATCAGGCCTCACTCGACGTCAAGTCGCTAACAACATTAGAGCATTCACTGGTGGTCTATTTGTGGGAGAGTATTTCGACGGCAATGATCGACTCGATGTGATTCTTAAGGGCGAAAAATGGCAAAGCCCTGACGAACTGGCAAACTTGCCAATTTACACACCCCTTTCTGGAACTCAGAGCGTTGGTGAACTGGTAAAAATAAAACGTACTGTGGGACCAACTCAATTGCTTAGAGTCAACGGTAAACGAACGATAAGCATCAACATTTCACCACCAGAAAATATGAGTTTGCAGCAAGCAATGGAAATCATCAACAATTCGGTTCTTCCAGAAATTAGCAAAGTACTTCCACCCAATGCAAGTCTGCAACTCAGCGGTAATGCAAATAAAATGGCCGATGCAATCAGCGATATGGGATACAACTTCATGTTGGCGATAATGATTTTATTTCTACTGATGACAGCGCTATTTAAATCGGCGAAAGATAGTTTGATTGTTTTGCTTGTAATGCCACTCGCTGTGGCTGGCGGAGTAATCGCACTGGCAGTTTTAAATCTATTTACTTTTCAGTCGCTCGATCTTTTAACCATGATCGGATTTATTATTTTACTGGGATTAGTAGTAAATAATGCGATTTTACTTGTTGACCAAACTAGAATAGCTGAAAACCAAGGCGTAACTCAAGCCGAAGCGGTTAAGTTAGCCATAAAGATAAGAGCAAGGCCAGTTTATATGAGCACACTCACGAGTCTATTTGGAATGTTACCGTTAGTGTTAATCCCTGGTGTTGGCTCCGAAATTTATAGGGGTTTAGCGACTGTGATAGTTGGTGGAATGGCAATTAGCGCAGTATTTACATTAGTACTAATGCCTAGCTTTTTGCAACTGAAACTAAACTTCAAAATACAGAACCAACTACTCGAAAACAAAGTAACCAATTGACGATAAACTTCCAGCTAATCGCAACTAACTAGCAATAAAACTGATTAAGATTTATTTTGTATCTAAAGAATAATTTATCTGATTGGTTAGAGCACCTAACGAGACAAGACTATGACTGATACCGTGCATCGAAAACTAAACTTAGCAGCATTGGCTTTGATGCTTACGGCTGTCATTTCACCTTCTAAAGGACTTGCTAGTGAACTCTCAGCGCCCCCCCTACCAAGCCCAGTAAAGGTAGAAAAAGTGAGAGTACTCAATCAACGACCAAGTATGAAAATTTTGGGAACTGTCTACAGCCAAAATCAATTAGAACTAACGGCTGGTGTTAATGGCCGATTAGAATGGGTCGCTGAACCCGGAACTTACCTAAAGAAAGATGAACTGGTTGCACAGGTAGAGTTGCTTCCTCTACAACTTCGACAAGCGGAAAGAAAGGCGCAACACAAGCGAGCAAGAATTAATTTGGATTATCTTAACAAAGAACTTAGGCGTCAGAGTGAACTGCGCATTAAAAACAACACTTCACAACTACAGTTTGAGCGAACACAATCTCAAGTGGAACTGGCACATTCAGATCTTGAAATCGCAGAATTACAACTAAAACAAATCAACCAAGAACTTAATCGAGCTACAATCACTGCGCCGTTCGAAGGTGTCATCACCCAGCGTCTAAAACGTAAGGGATACGACGTCACACGAAGTGATGTTCTCGTACAAATGGTTGATACAAAACGATTAGAAATCAGAGTCTTTGTACCGATAAAATATTTGACTTATACCAAATCTGGAACACCAGTCACACTTTCTTCGCGCCAAGATGACACTAACATATATTCGCTTCAGTCATCTGCCACAACTATTATTCCGGCAGCAGATCCTCTATCGCAAACTTTTGAAATGAGAATTGCTGTACCAAACCAAGGTAATGAAGTTTGGTCATCAGGACAGCTTATTGAAGTAGAAATTCCGATTCAATCAAAGCAGATGACTATCGCCGTCCACCGAGACGCCCTCATTTTAAGAAATGATGGAACCTATGTCGTTAAAATTAATAATGATAATATTGCCCAGCGACTAAAAGTATCTGTTGGCAAAGGAAAAGACGATTGGGTAATGGTATCAGGCGATATTGACATCGGTGACCAAGTAGCGATTCGGGGCGCTGAACGACTAGCCGAAGGTCAAAAAGTTGTTATTCAAACCGCCGGAAAATAAAATTGGAATGAATCAATTTTAAAAAATAAATCTATTTATAATTTGACAAATAAAATTTGGTGAGTATTATCATCGCCAACAAAGCAGTCGTATCTATTCAATTAGGAGATTATGGAATGACATTTTTGAGAAACAAAAAACGAAACAATTAGTCTTCCAGATGCTCTTACTTGGAAGGTTTACGAAACCTTTCGAGTCAGCTAATAGCCTTTTAAAAAGCCCTGACAGGACCTCCGTTCAGGGCTTTTTTTTCGCTAGGTTTCTTTTTAACTTATGTACGAACACACTGAACTAAATGCACACTAAATAAGGAAACACGTTATGGCAAAATCGCAAAGACAGAAGAAAAAGAAAACTAAGTCTATTCAACAGATCAGCGCTCCAAGAAATCCTTTTGTTCAACATCCCTTAATGACAAAGAGTGCCACACACGAAAAATCTAGAAAGGCGCTTCGCGCCAACGCTCGTCGCGAGACCAAATTGATAGCTCGCGACTGGGTGTCTTCCATTAAATCCTATTTCTTAAACTAACATTCTCCCTGTCGATTTCAATCTCTACTAACTATTATCGCTTCATCTCAACTTACCTTGCTCTGAATTCAATTGACCCATTCCAGGTGTTTCCCAATAAACCAAACCGTTATAATCCGTTTCTTATTATTAGATGTACAGGTGATGACTGTGTGATGGGCAACGAATGATGTCGTGATGTTGCTCCTTCAATAGATCTTATAACGATTTCAGATGCTAATCTTATAGCACAACTCACAGACGTAATATGGTCCAATCTATGATTACTATAAAGAGCATAAAGTGTGTTCTCTTGATGCTTATCATCGGCTGTTCATCAAATAAGAACACACCTGATGATATTAACTCTAACGTAAATACTCCGCTGCCCAGCGCCGGTCTTAACATTTTATTTATTGGAAATAGCTTAACCTATTCTAATGATTTACCAGCGATGCTGGAGCGATTATTGCGTTTAGCTGATGTCGAAGTAGGCCATTTTGAATCTCAAACGCTCCCTAATTACGGGCTACCAGACCATTGGCAACACGGAGAAACTCGTGCACAAATGCGACGGCAAGGTTGGGACATTTTTGTACTTCAACAAGGCCCTTCTGCTACGGAAGGTAGACCTTATCTGTTAGAGTATGCACCGCTATTTTCGGACGAAGCTGATAAAGTTGGCGCAAAAACCGCACTCTATATGGTGTGGCCTTCACGACAACGTTTCTTTGATTTTCCGGGAGTTTCTGACTCATACTGGACCGCAGCGGTAAAAATCAATGGTCAGCTCTACCCAGCTGGACAAGCGTGGCTCGAAGCTTGGAGTATGGATCCCGACATTGGCTTGTATGCAGGTGATGGTTTTCACCCGAGTGTGATAGGTACTTATTTGGCGGCCCTAACTATGTTTGAGCAGCTATCTGGCCACTCACTAAACGATCTGCCGGACTATATACCGGCGTCTTCTGGTGACATACAACTAGATCCATCTGTTGCTACAATGCTTCGGCAAGCAGCCTCGACAGCCAATGCGAAGTGGGCGACGAATTATCCCTCTGCAATCACACGATAATGTTTCAACTCTCGCAAGGAGAGCTTAATGAAAGCCCACATTTTAGCAATCATGCTTTATCTTGGCAGTAATTATTCGCTTGCGAGCGATTATCTAATGGAAGCACTTACCATAGACGACTATCAATTAACCGTCACACATTGGTTGGATAAAACGGAGTCAACATCACAAAAATCGAACAGAACAATTGTCCTATTATCTGGACCGACAGACTACTGGAACTCAGATTCAGCTTGGTATGCTCGGCTGGCTCCCAAACTAGCGAAGATTTATCCTACCATTAGTATCGATAGACATGGTCAATTGCTCTCGGAAAAACGTGCATTAGAACTCGACAAAACGAAACTTGGCTACATTGAGTTTGGGAAGGCGCTGTCAAAATTAGTGGCACAACTAAAATTAAAAAATATTACCTTCATATCCTTCGCTAGTGCAAACATCAGTTTACTTCAATATTTTGACAAACTCCGAAATGTAGGGGATCACAAGGTCATTTTGGTCGATCCCGATGTTCTTACACCTTATTCTATCAATCGTTATTCAAACGATGCGCTTCCATTTAAAAATAATCTAAGTCGATACGTCGAATATATTTCACAAGGAAAATATGATAAAAGAGCGAATCAAAAAAATGGTTATGAATTGGCAGATCTAAAAAAAATGTCTCAAATGGATCCTGATACCAATTGGAAATACATAGATGAAATTATGAACAAACGGCTTGAGCGTCATAATTTGATCTCTCAGTTCCATGAAATCTCACTCTATGCTGAAGACCTAAGGAATGCGAAAGTTCTACTTTTCCCGAGAAACTTACCAATCTCAATTATTGACACTGACTTTGAAATTGGCTACATCGAAAAAGAGAATGATTCAGACAAAAAACAGGAATTAGCCCGATGGAGAAGCGATGCAGAAAAATATTACAAGAATATTGTGAGCGAGTCAAAGAAACGACGCTATTACCATTTAGAAGAGCAAGAACATTTAGTTCCATTTTCAAATCCAAATTTTATCATTGAACTGGTTCGTTCCGACGACAATGCTGAAGTGAGCTCAGTCCGGTGAAAGTAACTGAATACTTCCTTCATTTTTTGAGTGTTCAGTAATAATCACTTTTGTAGGGCTAACGTCAAAGTAACGGAGTTGATTTCTTTTGAATGGAATCATCATTTCACTGATTTCAGATTTCAAATTGAATTTCATCACCCCATAACTCAGCGGAGAAGTCACATCTAAGTTGGGAACACTGCCAAAATAGTAAATATAAGAACCTGTTAATCTCCAACCCATCCAATTAGTCCCGCTAAAACGTTCGATCAGCAGTTTTGGGGTAGTAAAACCTGAAGTTAAGATATCGCTAGTTGGGTCTCTTTTTGCCTTTAATAACCAAAGTCCAGGCTCGTGAATCCTACTGAGATACAGATCACCATTTTTTGCTTGCTTGGCCGAATAACCACCTTGTTGAGTTATCTGCTGGTGTTTTCCGGATTCAAACGAATACTTCCAGATTTGCCATTGACCAGATTTTTCTGATGAATAAAATACTGCTCTACCGTCAAATGACCAGTTGGCCACAGCAATTCTATGAGAACGATCGATTACTCGCGTAATGGTGCCACTCCGTGTTTCTACGGTAAATATTTCATCATCATGCTGGATTAATATTAGCTTTTTATCCGGTGACCACTGCAACGCATTAATGCTAAGTGATACCGGAGATTGTGTCAGTTGACTCAGCTTATTTTCAGCATCTAACAACCAAATTTGATACTTTCCGCTGCGGTTAGAGAGGAATGCCATTTGTTTAAAGTCATTTGAGTAACTTGGCATTATTTCAACGCCACTGGAAGCTTCTACCAGCTTAGCGTTACTTTTTAGCAAGATTTCTTCCGAAATTTCGTCTTTTCGAGCAGTCTCCGACTGAGTGACTAAATTGAGTTTGTATTCCACTAAATTGATATCAGTATCTGCGGTAGAAAAAAGTACTCGCCGTCCGTTTGCATCTGAGCCAATATCCCCAGAATTCTTGCCAATTGCGTAAAAAAATTCTTGTTTATCGGTTTGAAAATCGTATTTGTAGAGGTTATTTCCGCGTCTAAGAAGTAAACGATTCTGCCCCATCCAGCTCAATCCGTCGATACCCTTACTCAGCTGACGGTTGTATATTAGTTGCCGGCTATCCGTTTCAAATATATCTAGGTTCATATCGTAGGTTCCGAGATAGCGAATCACTGCAATCATGGTTCCAGAAGTGTTTCCACTGACATAATAGTCGCCACGATAGTTTCCAGACTGGGGTGGTAAGGTAAGTTGTTCAGTTCGTTTAGAAAGCAGTGAAAAAGCTTCAATGTAATAAGGTTTATCGTACGATTCCCTAGAATTGAAAAAGATCATATCGCTCGAACCATTCCATGCTAAATGGACCGCAGCGCGTTCAGAGCAGTTCATAATAGTTTGACTTTTAACCGATAAAGTAACTCTATTAAATTCTAACAAATCGATTGCACAACGACGATCGTGAATACTATTCCAACGACTAAGAACAATTTTCTTAGAGTTTGGACTCCATGAAAAGTCGACAATATGGAATTCATCATTAGTTATTTGAACAACCGAGTCATCCGTTAAATTTTTAACGAATAAATTGAATATTCTACTACCTGATATCGATCCTACATAGGCCATGAAACGACCGTCAGGCGAGAACTTCCCGAGCCTTTCAACACCTGACGTAGTAGTTATTACTCTTTGCGAATACTGTGCGGGGATTTCATTCGAAATAAATTCCTGATAAACGTATCGAGTTAAGAGTGAAACGGTAAAAACAATAAATATTGCCACTTTTAGACTAGAGAAATTAAATCCTTCCGCGGTGTTTTTATTCCAAAAGGATAGCCATGGACTACTCTTAAGGTTGTTTTTTATTCGCTTGCTAGTAGATTTTTTTAAACGGCTTTCGTTCTCGTTACTGATAGGCTCTTCTAAATTTGTTTCTTTTCCATTAGTTCTATTGCTATTTTCTTTTTCGTAGTGCCTTACAAAATTGCACTCTTTTCCTAAAGGTTTTTCTGCAACATCCGATGATTCATTGATAATAACCAATTTATATCCCACTCTTGGAACTGTCTCGATACAGGGGGATGGTTTGGTAGAAAGTGACAGTACTTTTCGTGCTTGTGAAACAGCTCTATTAAGCGCATTATTACTAACGACTTGCGAATTCCAGACAGAATTAATTAACTCTTCTCGTGTCACTATACTATTTTTATTTAGATACAAATTATAAATTAGTGCCGATACTCGCGGCTCTATTTGACGAAACTCTGTACCGACATATAGCTGGTGGATATTAGCGTCTAGAAGGAGCGAACCTAGGGAGATTTTAGATTTCAATTTATTAACAATAACTTTTAGTTTAAATAGGTGTCTGAATGTATCTATTCGTTCAATAATCTATGCGAGCCAAAAGACAATTTATCCATTAATAGGGAAGACTTTAAGCAAAGACCCCATTCCTTCGTTAAGTTGTCGCTGACTATCTGAGTACACCGATTTTTTCTTAGTTGCCGAGATTCTAAAAATTGCTTTTTCCTTACTCACGTCCAAAATAGTGATGACTAACGTTGTGTACTCTTTATCATCAGAACTCATATAATTAAAACGCTCTGGCTTACCAGAAATTGACTCCAGCTTCAGGCTCTCCTCTCGCTTTTTTCCAAACGAATACTGAACTTCAAGATCGGCATTTCTCTCCACCAATCTTAACCCTTTACTGTCTAAAGCAAGCATCAATGCCATATTTACTTTCTGCGTTGTCGTGTCAGTATTACTATTTGATTTTAGCGGTTTTATTGAGTAAGTTTGATAATGTTCAAAATCGGCATCCTTATCGATTGAATATTCTGCTTTACTGCCATTATCTTTCTTACTGGTCTCTTTTTCATTTCCATTATCAGATTCCAACCGAAACTTAAGCGCCAGATTGTTTTTCGAGTCAGCTTTTCGAAGACCTTCCTCCAGTGTGATTTTTTCTTCCTTAATGAGCTTATACAAACACTGGTCAAAAGTCTGATTCACTTTATCTTCAGCTCGCTCCATCGCATCTCTAATTTCTTCAATTTTACCAAACTCAATTAGCTCTTTCACATAGGGTGTTACTTGCATCATTTCAACGGCAGCTACCCTTCGGCTCTTTAGCCCAATACATAATCTTTGTGCGACAACAGCTCGTAGATTTAGTGCAAGATCTTGAAGGATTTGTTGTTTTGCTTCTTCAGGGAAAAAATTAAAAATACGCTCTAGAGCTTGATTGGCATTACTCGCATGTAATGTCGCTAAACAGAGGTGGCCTGTCTCGGCATAGGTAAGCGCTTGTTTCATCGTTTGACGATCTCGAATTTCACCTATTAGTATTACATCGGGAGCTTCACGCATCGCATTCTTCAGTGCTATTTCAAACGACTCTGTATCGACCCCCACTTCCCTTTGATTAACTAAACTCTTTTTATTTCTGTGAGTAAATTCGATTGGATCTTCAATCGTTAATATATGACCTGCTTGATTTGTATTTCGATAATCGATCATTGATGCCAAAGTCGTTGACTTACCGGTACCAGTAGACCCGACCAGAAGAATTAAACCTCTTTCCAACATGATTAAGTCTTTGAGACCATCAGGTAAGCCCAAATCTTCAAGAGATGGAATAATTTTTTTGATGTAGCGGACTACCATGGCCGGTTCGCCACTTTGCTGGAATACATTGATACGAAATCGGCCTAATGATTCTATTTTGAGCGACTTATTAAGTTCTTTTTCTTGGTTAAAAGTTGCAATTTCAGACTCATCTAAAATCGAGTAAATTAAGTCGTGATTGGTTTGTTCGTCCAATCGTTGATCTCGAACCGGTCGAATCTTACCCTCTACTTTTATCAAAGGTTCACAATCTACACTTATAAACAAATCTGACGCCTGTTGAACAACCATTGCGGCCAATAGTTCGATTAGATCCATATGTTAGTTGTTCTCTTGTATTCCCATAGAGTTTCAAGATATTACTACAGTTTTACTCTAATACTCACTAAATTGTTTATTAATCAAAAATATAAGTCTACATTTTCATTACTAAAACTATATATTTTTATAGTATTCAGTTCTATTAACTGTGATTTACGTCGAGCATTATATTAATCAATCAATTATAATGCTTGGTCGCCAATGAACACAGGGCTTAATTGTATAAGTTCGGCAGTTTTAACCATTCAAGGATAGATCAGTGATAAACCATAATACCATTACCGAAACACTGACTGAATTATTGCCAGGAGACGCCGAGCTACTTGTTCAAGATAGCAAGCACCAATATTTAGCGACTTTCAGTTGGCCAATTAATAGCGATCCTGAACGCCCCCACAAACGCTCTAAAACAGTCCTATTGAAAATAAGTGAAATTGCAATGCGAGATCTTGGTGAAGTAGGCAACAGGCTTGAAGCTAAGGCGCTTATTGATTTGGAAACCTATTTAAAAAACCAACTTCAACTTTTTAAGCCAGACCATAACAACCCCAAAGGTAAACCTGAACCTACCGAGAAGTGGGAAATAAGCTCTTTGCATTTCTTAACAATACAAAAGCTTGTAAAAGGCGTTGAACGACGGATGTTCTAATTAATCAGTAAGAGACTATTCTGCATTTAACTCACGGGTATTCTCCCTCGCCCGGATAGACTCGAAACAAACCAAAGTATTTGTCAAGAATCGCTAATTTACTCCCATGTCGGTTATCTGGGACTCTCTTCAATGACTTTATTCCCTTCTCATCGCCTTATGAAAGTCCGTTGCCAGCCCCAAAAAGGTCCATCGAACTGCAGTTTCCTGCGGTCCCAAATCGATTAAGCACTATATCCTTCATTTCTTAACGATTTTGGTAAAATTAATTCGAATTATCAGTCACAGTCCGCTGTTAATTTTAAGAAATGCAAATAGGTGTAATCAGCCCGGAAGCGTTTAACTTATTATGTTTATCACGAATTAGGGCTGGAAGAAATGAATCGCTGACATCCACTTCTGATATTTTATTAATCGAAAAGTGTTTTAAAATTAAGTTTTTTTGAAAAATGACAATTTAGCGACTAAGTCTTTTCTCTACTTTCAGTCGGTTAAACATGTTGGATGCA
This sequence comes from Kangiellaceae bacterium, assembly GCA_019090895.1. GTDB lineage: Bacteria > Pseudomonadota > Gammaproteobacteria > Enterobacterales > Kangiellaceae. The sequence goes on along the minus strand of JAHRVB010000014.1, from coordinate 19,937 downwards.
GCTGTTCGATTTATCACATTTAATTTTTGTAGAATCAGGCTAACGTGGTGTTTAACTGTGCCCTCTCGCAACTCCAGCATATAAGCGATTTGTTTATTGAGTTTACCATCGCTGATCATTGACAGCACCTTGAATTGCCTTGGACTAAGAGACGCTATTTTTTCCGAAAGACATTCGTTCTTATCACAAGTTTTAACGGGAACAACTGAGTGACTGTGAGAATCCAATTCTCTTGGTTTTAGCTCTTTCGGTATCCAAATTTTACCGGTATGAATTGCACTGACGGCTTGGCTGAAAGTCTTTTGGTTTGCTGCCTTGGGAATAAAACCGCGCCCGCCGAGTTTGATCGTTCTATAAACAATCATTGGAGACTCTGTCGCCGAAACAATCACCAGTTTCACTTTAGGAAAATCGGTTTGAAGCAAAGCGATGGCTGATAAGCCACTGTTGCCAGGAACATGGAGGTCCATAAAAACCATGGCAATATCAGAGTGTGCTTGGAGTTGCTCTTCCAACTGATCAAAGGAATTAACTTTAATAACCTCAATGTTTGGAATAATGCGGCAGACAATTCTGGCTAAAGAATCTCTGAAAAGTGGCAACTCATCTGCAATAATTATCTTCATTTTTAGCACCAACCCCTGAATCAATCGATGTAATTGAGTGTATAGGGAGAGAATAACCAGTACAAATTCTTAGACTATTATCTTTCTATATTGGATATAGCCATTACTAATACCTTTTATACTTTAGCTAACTTTCGCCTTTAGCTAGCAAACCAATATCAATCGTCATAATTGAAATAGAGAGCTCACACCGCTAATTACCGTGTCGCTTAGCGGCATTAGGCTTATTGCAGTCAACTTTATACGTGGCCTTCGCCTGTAATTTCGATTTTGGTGACTCAATAACTAATCGATAGTACCCCTGAATTTCATAGCGAGATTGCCGACTTGGCCCCGCTTTCAGACGTTTAGCAACTTTTGGTTTACTAGCGGTTAAGTCCCATTTAGAAGTTTTCTTGGTTCCTGCCTTTGTAAAATTAATCGTAAATACAGGTGATTTTTTACCGTTATTTTTAATATAACGATACTTTACTTTTCCCTTTCGTGTCGCAGTAATTGAACCGACGAAATCAATGTGGGTTGGGCAGTTGCCCACTTGAACCTCGGGATTTGCGTTAAATGAAACTTTTGATACCATTGGTAACAAGACTGCTTTTTTTACTTTAACCTTGTTAATTTGCTTTTTCGCCAAATCTGACGATTGACAATCAATTTTAGCATTGACTAATCTGCGTTTTATATCATAACTACTTTTCCCGCCAGCAGTCGCGTTACATTGAAGCTTGTATTCTATGTTTAGTGCGGCTGGGTAATTGACTGTAAATCCCTCTGCTAAAACATGGTATTTATTCTTATTTGCATTTTTTGATAGCTTCTTCTGAACTTCTTCATTGCAAATTTTAAGTGGGTTGTTCGTTTGTCCTTTTCCATTATCAAAACGAAATTCTCTCGATGCAGTGTTTGAATGTGGTATCAATTTATCAGAAGGCGAGTTATTCCCAACCGATGTGTAACCGGGAACTCGTAGGTCGCCATCATAAGCCTTGTTACCTTTCCCTTCCCATTTACACTCAATCCCAATACCAACTTTAACTTTGGATATTTTCGTTTTATCGATATGGGTATATTTCTCACCGTTAGAGGAATACACCGTTATTTTAGGTGCTTGCGTAAAGCCTGAGAGTGCCTCGACTTTAAATTTCTTCGGTTTATTTGCTATCGCGGGTTGGATAATGCATAAACTGATCAAAATAAAACCGATGGCTGAATTAACGTTCATTTTAGATTCCTCCAAGAACTTTTCTGCTCAATATAATTGAATGCTTAAGTTATTACCGTTGAATAGAACTCTAGTTGTTTCCTAATGAACAAACGATGAACAGAAAATTGTTTCTTTCTCACACTTTAATTTCTATTGTTTAAAGAAAAATAAAAGCCTACTTAGGGATAACTTATTGAAAAGAGTAGCTCTCTGCATTGGATATAACCACTCAAGTTCTTGGTCTAATAATGAAATGTTCTAAATTTTGTTACCGATCATTCCATAACAAACTAACCATTGCGTTTTAGTGAACGAACGCAGAGAGCGCTCAAACTTATTTTGTGATCAAATTATCAAGACGCTCCAAATCATTCACGACTCTCCAATAGCCTCCACCCAGCTCTACCCGTTGTTGCCATTCCTTCAATCGCTTACTGTAATCTCGAGGATCAATATTGTCTGAACGTAATTTCGTCACATTCAACGCGACGACGTTAATATCAGTGACATCAATTTTAAAGTTCCTGACATGCCCCTTGACTAAATCTTCTTCGAGGTCAGAAAAAATCAAGACATATTTCTCTGCGGCCCTAGTTTCGTTAACATAATCCGTCGCTTGTATCAGCCCTCCAGTAATATCAGTATTGCTACTACCGTGTTTCACGCTGTCGACAAATTGATCCACTTTTCGTTTAAATAATCGTTTTTGGTCATTGGCGGTGCTAGGTCTTAGATCGAAGGTTGCTTTTGCAATAATATCCTTCTCGCTAAAACTTCCACTATCGATTCGAGCAATTGCAATCGAATCGCCGCTATTTAATGTGGCCAATAAGTAATTCATAATAGCTTGCGCTTTTGCTAACTCCTGAGTGTAAGTTCCCGAGGTATCTAACAATAAATAGATTGCCCGATTCTTCGCTGTTGGGGAACCGCAACTACTGAGCACAAGACTAGTGGCAAGAAAACTAGCTAATAAGAACAACCTTCGGTTGATAACCTTGCTTAAATAAATATTCATTTCATTCACCTTAAATTAGTAATTGTCGTTGAAAGCCCGTTGATCTTTCTGTTAAAGCTTGCTGCTCGATTGAGCAGGACTCGACGTATTCTGGACTCTATTGGCGAAAAGTCGCTCAATGCCTAAGGGCACTGCTATTAGTAAGTCAAATAGCGAAATCATTAATTTAAAAAAATGTTTAGAAAATCCGCCGGCCATCCTAACTAGCACGCGCAAGCTACGAATTAGCCCCAAAGTTATGTATCCCAATACGACACGCAATGAATGGATAAAGGACTCTAGAGGGATAGCAATAAAAGCCAGAGCGAAAGGTAAAATAAATCCCATTATCATCTGGCCAACGGACGGTATCCAACGAAATTGCGCCTCCACTATACCGCTAGACGTACCCACATTGATTAATGATTGCTGCAAAGCTTCTCTGTCCAATGCAAGTAGATCTCTCATATAGGCGAGCGATGCTTCTATTGTTGCTAAGATCGCTAGAATAGCGAAAGTGACATACATCATTCTTCGTCTCATTCGATCATCCATACTGCTAATAATTGGAAATAAATTAGTGATTCTTAACGATTCAAATAAAAACAGTCCCATAGCGATTTCAATCAATATAATCACTAGAGCAGCGATGTCCGAAGTTTTCAATTCACCGATGTAGCTTGACCCACCAACCATTTCTGCCATTGGCATTGCTATTAGCTGAAAATTTATAAGCCCTCCAAGGGATGCAATGACTAACACTAAACCAGAAATAAAAAACTGAGTCAAAGAAGATGATGCCAATGAACTAACAGCAGAGTCTTGAGAGCCAACCATTGACTGGTAGCTGTCTATTTGACTATCAATAGACTTGGCACACTTATCTAACTCAGCAATCTTATTGCCCACGACATCAAGATTTTGACTCACTTGACGCCAGTCTGGCTGCATATCTTTTAGCAGGCGATGACTTTCATTGCTTACTTTTTTATATTCCTTTAGGGTTTGCTGATGAGATTGCTCCACTGCCTTTTTAATATTGATAAGAATTTTGTTGACGGTTGGATCCGTTCCAGTCGGCAGAGCAGTGATAGTTTGTACCACTTCGCCCCACGCAGGAGGAAGCGGAGATACCTCAGCCGATTGTTGATAGTCTAATTCGATCTTTTCTATAGACTCGGATATTTGTCGATGCAGCGCAGGGTACTTTGACAAGTCCTTTTTTACAATATTCGAGATTCGATCGAACTCTCGCTCTATCGACTTTTCTGCTGCTCGTTTTCCACATTCTAGCAACACGACTTTGTTGCGTTGACTCAGTTTCTCCTCCAATTTCTTTAAACCAAATTCCCACAATCTAAAAGTAGAATAGAGCATTTTCCCTGTTGATTTAAACATCAAGTGAGCTTGCTTGCGTCCTAAATAGAAACTAGTCACCAACACTGCGATCCAGATTGAAAGTGATAGACCAGCATGATCCGACCAAATTAAAAGAAGTTCGTTGTTCATTATCTTTCTCCTCTTCGAGTATGAAATTATCGTTTAAATATTGAAGTTGTCGAAGCAATTGTGGCTCGTCGTGGTGAAAAATCGGTGAGAAAAACGATACTCTTCTCACAATCGCTCGATAATTGGGCTCAAGTTGTTAGCTTAAAGTTGACACAAAATGCACGAACGACTAGTTTGTAAAACTATGAAAACGATATTTTGGGTCGAAGACCGCTATCATTGGATTGATAAATTTAAGCCTATCTTTGAAAGCGCTAGTTTTGAAGGTATCGACATTGCGGAACAAACACCTGTCCCTTTAAATAAGGTGCTGGTCCACAAGTTTGTCGAATCTGCAAGCCAAGCAATTAATCGTAGCGGCAACCAACCAGACATCGTGATATTGGACGCCGACATGAATGGTGATCAGAATGCTGGACTATGCTTATCTCAACTTATCGCAAAAAAATGGCCCACTGTCCCTGTGATATTTTTGTCAGAACATAGCGGTACAGGCATCGAAGAGAGAGTATTTGAACAAGGGAATTCGAGCGATTTCATCGCTAAACATCAGCAAAATGTTGAACAGGTGATTTGCTGGCGAATTAAAGCCTTATTGAGACAAAAATCACTGCAAACTCCTCATGCTACGACAAACTCTATTGATACCTTAGTAAGCGGTGCCTTACTCATAGACCTTGAAACGTGGAACGTTTATTGGCACAAGCGGCGGCTAATGAATCCTAGTAACAATCTCAGGCCATTGGCGCCAACCCCAAGAAAGATACTACGCTTATTAGTCGAATCATCGCCACGACCTGTTACCACCTTGCAAATGGAAGAAAAACTGGAAAGTGATAAATTCAACTATGCCTGCTACCGCCAACACATTAAGACGTTGCGACATTCTTTCGAATCTATTTCAAAAGAAATCAATCACGATAGCTTTCTAGAATACTGTAAGAATGGAAAAGGCATTGTCACCTTTGGTGAGCAAGGTGCCTATTGTTGGGTGAAATAGATGTTACTTAAAACACTAAGAAGAAAAGGCGACGTCGAAGATAATTTCTTTCCAAAGTTTAACACCTACTTCCCGTGGCTTAGCATAATCTGTTGTTTATGCAGCATGATTACATTAGCTGCACAGTCGGTTAACATTTTAGAACTTGCAGATTGGATTAGTAGCGATTGGCTCATTAAAAACCAAGAAGTATCTGCGATGCTTGTTATCTCTATTGTGGTCTTCATAGAATATATCCTCTACGACTACCGCTTACAACAAAACAGAAAACAACTCTCAAAACTACAACAAAACTTAATGATTTTAGGGGAAAGCAAGAAAAAACAACAACAAAAAGCGAATCGACACTCCGACCATACTGAGAAATTAAAGGGTTTTATCGCCGATAAATTAGTTGAATACATGGACTACGATGAGAAGTATATCCATTTCAAAGGTATAGCTTCGGAAGTTAGACATAATGGCGTAATCAGTTACGACAAAGTGACAACCGCCTTAAACAAAGCAATTGAGCAACAAGGATTCCTTTCCCTGTACGAGCAGCAAAACGACGATAATCCTTCTAATGAAGAACCAAACGAACAGACACTAGCAGCATTAGTTGATTACCAAGGAGCTGTTGATGCGATGCGGTATTTGTGGGCTCTTTTGGATTTATCTACCGCTGATAATATGGCTATTCATATTGGCAACAAACTCATCGAATGCGAAGAAAACTACTATCGACTACAACTCGATAAAAACAAGTCCCTCGATATGACTCAGAATATCCCGGTTCAACCGACCTTCGAACCACAGTATGCTTTATTGACTACCTTTTCGCTGTTAATTGATGAGCAACAGCTCAATTATCGAATAGCACTAGCAAAAATCAATTCCGCCATATACCAGGAAGCATTCGACTTCGAAAATGAGCAATTTAGATTAGCAATCACTCCAACGCCAGAACTTCTTGGCGACCCAAACCACGTCATTCTATTACTCGAAAACTTGCTAAAAAATGCTCAGTTTTTTTCTTCCAAGAACCGATTTAAACAAGCCACCGATCGAGTTAATGTCAGACTGCAATCACATAATGGAACGGCTTTGTTATCTATTTATAACCGTGGCCCGCACATTAAGCAAGAAAGTCTAGAATCGATATTTAAACTTGGTTTTTCTACGAGAAAGACCAAAGAAAATCACGGCAAAGGGTTGGGGTTATTCTTTGCAAAGGAAATCGTACGGGGATATCAAGGGAAAATCACGGCGAAGAATATTGATGACAAACCTCAGAGATTCAGTTTGGCGATTACCCATGAGAATAAAACCTGTGTAAGTTACCCCATCGAATGTCAACCATTTGATGGTCGTCAACAAGTTCGATTATTTTTTGAGAACGAATGGCAAAAATCACTAAAACTGTCGCTAAACTCAAAAATTTCTTCTATCTGCCTTTCATCGATCGCAATCAATTCTAACCAATCAACCGTTCAATTTGAACAAAATATCGGAGGTAGTGGAAAAGTCAATTTTATTGGCCCAGCTCAATCGATGGAAAAGGAATGGGAAATCAGCATATCCCAACACAAAAAGACGACGGATGTTATCTTCAAACCTTTAACTAAAAGTGGTGTTCAATTCGATATCGAATTGCCAACTGCTGAATCTCATTTATAGCTAAGCAATCTTATTACGATCAGTTTTACGATAAATCAACTTGTATTTTCGTGTTACCTCAGACATATTATGCGCTTAGCGACAACTAATTTGAGAACAACAATGAGCACTAAATCGATATTTCAACTAGCCGGCCTTCTTCTAATCCTATTTATTGCCGGCTGTAACCCCCAAGTGCTTAAGTATAAGATCGACCCGGAATTTGGCGCTTTAGATGTCGTCGCCGGAAATTCAAAGATTGTTGCAATAAAAATCAATGACCATTTAAAACCGACATCTTCAGCTAGCGACATCACTATTTCTAGACCCGAAAATATTGCAGGTACACTCAAGAAAGGGTTAATCAACCAGCTGAAGGACCTCGACTACAAGATTATCAATAATCCACTCCTTGCCGACCTAGCTATTACGATGGACCTAAGGACTCTTGATGTAAAAATTGATACACAGACATTTAAGAGTGAGCTTTCTGCTAACAGTGAATTCCAGCTGACCATTCGCCGAAAAGGCGAGGAATGGACTAAGGTATTTCGGTCAGGACGAACCCAAGAGATTGCTAATCCAGCCAAAGATCGAGATGTGTCAGGGGTCATTAATCAGTTGTTAAGCCGTCAACTTGCTGCTGCGTTTGCCGATCCTAAACTGATGGAATTCCTAGCTAAACTGCCCAGGGACTAATAACATTAGGGAATTTCAACAAAATTTGTGAACATTTTCTGACTTTTTAGAAAATCATAGTCCATAATTAGCTAAGACTTTCAAATATTGGGAAATCCTTATGAACAAAACACTTCCTTTTCTCGCAGTTGCGGGACTAATGATGACATCAACCTACGCTCAAGCAGACATGGCTGGTATAGAAGTCGGAGCCTACCAATGGTCACCTGATTACACCGGTCATATAGCGGTCGATGACGGCTCAACATCAGGCTCTGAACTCGACTTAGAAACAGATTTAGGCTATGCCGATGATGACCACAATGTCATTTGGGCATCTCTAGAACACCCAGTCCCATTTTTACCTAATTTTAAAATTGTTTCTTCCGATTTAGATGCGTCAGCCTCATCAATATTGGGAAGAGAGATCACTTTTGGTGGAGAAACTTACGCGCTCAACGAATCGGTCACATCTCGCATCGATATGAGTAACATCGAATACACACTTTATTATGAGTTCTTGGACAACTGGATCAATCTTGATGCAGGGCTAACTTTTAGAAAATATGATGGCATCGTAACTCTTGCAACCGATCCTGCAGGCACCAATATCAACGAAAGCGAAGTCCTTGATTTCACTATCCCATTGTTTTATCTCAAAGGTCGAGTTGATTTACCGCTAACAGGTTTTTTCGTTGATGGTGAAATGAATATTATTAGTTACGATGATAATTCCATTTCTGACATTGCTTTTTCCGTTGGTTATGAAAGTGATATAGGATTAGGTGCCAAAGCGGGTTACCGTACTTTCACTCTTGATGTTGAAGAGTCTGACTTTGTATCCGATTTAGAATTCAAAGGCGCTTACGTCAGTGTATTTTTTCACTTTTAATAGTGATTAAAAGTATGAAATAGCCTCATGGTCTTTATTTCGGACTAAGCTCGTTCTAAAAAGGTTGGCCTTCGCTAGCCTTTTTTATTTGCCCTCAGGAATTAAATCTTTATTTCCATTCACACTGTTTTTCGTTCAATCTTTGCCACATAGTAAAGTATTAACAGAACCGGCACGCCCATCGCGCTGGCCGTCAAGAAGAAGTTCTCATAACCGATATGATTGACCATTGTACCTGAATATCCTCCGATGGTTTTTGGAATCAAAGTCATTAATGAACTAAATATTGCGTACTGTGAAGCAGTAAAGGAAATATTAACTAAACTTGCTAAATAAGCTATAAAAGCCGTTGTCGCGAGTCCGCCGGTCAAATTATCCGCGGAGATGACTAAATACAGATAGGTCAAGTTGTAACCAGCTTGTGCCAATAGCACATAAAGTAGATTGGTTAAAACAGTCAAAACGGCACCCGCGACTAAGATCCTCATGACACCGAATTTAGCAGATAATACGCCACCTAAGAATCCACCAAGTATGGTCATAATTAACCCAAACGTCTTGGAAGCCGCAGCAATTTCTGTCTTGGAGAAACCCATATCTTGATAAAACACATTGGCGATAACACCCAACACGATATCGGAGATTCTATAAAAGCCGACAAATATCAAGATTAGAATTGCTGAACGAGTACCGAACCTTCTAAAAAAATCAAAGATCGGTTCAATAAATGAAACGTGCACCAGCTCTCTCTCATAAAATTTGGACTTTGAAACCATCAACAATGAAAATGCAGCTGCTAACAAACTAAGTGACAACCTAATAGCTTCCATCAATGTTCCAGCCAATACCTTATTTCCAAACAGTTCGGACAAATAATACTTAAGCTGAGTGATTGAGCCCGCCAAAAAATTGAACATTAATATGAATGCCGAAACTGCGATTACGAACAATAAGAAAAAATGCCCATATTGTTTAGAAGAATAATCCCCATAATTACTTTTCTTAGATTTTGGCTCACTAATTAAAAGCGTCGTAATAACCCCTACAAACATAGTTAAAGCCATCGAATAATAGGTCCATTGCCATGCCGAGTACTTATATGACTCGCTGGTTGAGCCAAGAGATTCTGCAAGCACTAAAGCTCCGGCGCCGGCAACTATCATGCCTATCCGATAACCTGCAGTATAAGTAGAAGCCATCAAACTTTGAATATTAACGTCGATAATTTCGATTCGATACGCATCGATAACTGAATCTTGGGTCGCAGAAGCAAACCCAAGCAAAACAACAGCTAGTGCCATAACACTTAAATGCCCATGGCCTAGTTCGGGGTTGATACTACCAACAAAAACGATGGCAGCAATAACCAGAAACTGCGAGAAAATTAACCAACCGCGTCTGCGTCCTAATCGACTGGTTAATACGGGAATTGGCAGCCTATCGACTAAGGGTGCCCATATAAATTTAAACGAATACGCGAGAGCAGCCCAACTAAAATAAGTCACCGTCGCTCGTTCCACTCCCGCCTCTACTAGCCAAAGAGATAACGGCGAAAAGAGAAGCAACAGTGGCACTCCTGACGAAAAGCCAAGAAACAACATTGTAACTATTTCTTTTCGTGCAAATAATCTGACCGTATCAGCCCAGCTTCGTTGCCGTTCAATTGATAGGTTGGAGTCAACCGCCATAAAATGGTAGCCTTTAAGGTGTGAGGTAATCAACGGATACTACTAGAAAGACTTAACTGATTACAGTTATGAATCACTGTAGAGTATTATTGTTTTCATTAGATTAGGTTTATCACAAAAATTAGTTCATGTACCGATTCAAGTTATAAGTGCATCACTTAAATCGTTAGACAAAAAACACTATTAATGGAACCTGACATTCTTATCGAAAGCCCAATTCTAAAATCAACTACAGCTCCTTTCAAAATTAACATCATCGGCGCTGGCAGTATGGGACATTTATGGGCGGGCTATTTATCTAAACTTAACTGCAAAGTTGTTTTATACAATAAGACTAAATCCGTCGACGAATCTGTTCTGCTGCGATTAAACGAGACAAAATCTTCCTTTGTAGCCCACTACCGAAAATTTAATGAATGGCAACCCTGCGATTTATCGATCATTACCGTTAAAGCAGGCTCATTGGAAAGAGTTTGCCAACAAATAGCTCAGCAATCGTCTAAACCGCCAGTAATTATATTGTTAATGAATGGCCTAGGACTGTTAGAAATAGCGAATGCTTGGCTACCAAACCTCTGTATTTATCAAGCGTCTACCACTCATGGCGCATTGTTCTCTTCATCTGCCGTCGAAAGCACTCTGTCGTCCGTGGTACACACAGGTAACGGCAAAACGAGCATTGGTTCACTAGATACGGATTCAGGTACTGATATCGATGACAGAGCCCTTAGGGATGAGACCATTCTGGAAATCGTTGAACTATTGAACACAGCCTTACCTGTCACTGAATGGAGCAAAGACCACCAACAGATTTTATGGACAAAGCTACTCATTAATTCTGTAATAAACCCTCTGACAGCCATTTATGATGTCTCAAACGGTCAATTAGTTGAAGATTATTCGATTGTTGCCCACGCTGAGCGATTAACCAGAGAATTGGAGCCAGTAATAAAAAAATACTTAACTAACATAAGTTGGCAGCAACTGTTTGAAATCATTAAACAAGTCGCCATTCAAACGGCAAAAAATTCTTCATCAATGCGGCAGGATATACTTCTTCGTCGAAAAACTGAGATAGAATTCATTTCTGGTTATATACTTAAAAAAGCACTCGAATTTGGCTGGTCATTGCCGGAGCATCAAACAGTTGTTAACCAAATAATTCGCCTAGAGCTACAATCGCAAAACTCTGTCACAAATTGAGTTGTAGCATCGGCATTGTTTCTATACTTCTGCTAGTCTGTATCGACGGTGTAATTATAATACTCCATTAGAAACAACCAGTTAACATAGAATATGCCGTTGATATCATTTACCTTTGAATCAGTTTTCTCGGCGGTTGTAAAATGATCAAAAGATTAAGTTAATCGAATCAATAAGAACCAAAAGTAACAATAATTTCGGAGCTTACTACTATGTCGCCAACCAATAAATCATTGCTTGCGGTCGCTGCCAGCGGACTGCTATTTACCATTTTATTGTCGATCAACCCGTTTGCTTCATCTCAATCGACTAGTGGCGACTTTAGTTCGCCTGAATTAGCAGCAGAGCAAATTGCAGACGACCTGGCTAGTAATGTTACTGAATTAGCCAATGGATTGGCAAAATTATCCAATAATAGCTACTGGCAAAATGCACTGGAATCCGATTGGTCACTTAATCTATCCACTCATAGTGATATATATAAAGCCGCAGGTCTCAGCTTGCTAGCGGTTCATTCTCAATCCAGTAACCAACTCTATACCCGGCTAGGCAAGCAAAATTCCTCAAACTTCGATTTAAGTCAGGCGCTTGCGAGGGTTTATAAAAATAGTCGGTCACTGCGTGTCTTGCAAACTTATGAACAACAACCGGCAATCTTCTTAATTGAACCGATCCGATCAATTGAAAACAAAATCATTGGTAATTTGATTGGTATAAAATTAATCGATACTGAACTACTGAAACAATATCATTATCTAGCGAAAAGCCCCGTTGCTACTTTTAAGAACGCTGCCGTAAATACTATAAGTTCGGAGTCAATTCCCGACCTCAATCAATTTAAACAAATCAATATCGAGTGGCCACGACAAATAGAGTCTGACAAGTGGAGCTTGACTCTATTATCAAAGGAATCAGTTGAAATGGGCGGTATTACGACTGTTTTAATCGTCGGACTGTTAATTACCTTGGCAACGCTATTCATTGTATGGCAACAGATTCAACGCGTTCAGAATTCGCTTAAATCACTCAATAAGACAATGAATATAGAACTGCCTATCGTAGAACAAATTAAACGATTAACCGCAGTGCAAAACTCCGGAAACGATATGGCACTGTTAGAATGTGCTCAGGCTGTAAGAACCCGTTTAGAGCAGTTGTCTCAGCAGAAAAAATCCCTCGCATTAGAAGTTAGAAAACTACAAGAAAGCCAAGAAAAACTCAAACGAGTTAAAAGTAATATTGAAAGTGAAAGGGATTCTGCGGTCGCAGCGCCTCGGCTAAAATCCGAATTTCTATCTCGTATGGGGGATGAAATAACGACTCCAATGAAATCAGTCGTCAGCATGTTAAAACTCTTATCGGAATACCCCTTCGAGCCAGAACCCAAACAGCTCTTAACCATTGCAAAAAGGTCGACTCGAACCCTGGTCAACAATCTAAATAACATTCTCGATTTCTCTAAACTCGATGCCAACATGCTACGTCTAAAACCTAAACAATTCAGTGTGCGTAGTGCGATTGATGAATTGTCGTCTGAGCTATCTCACTTTGCAAACGAAAAAGGACTCTCGTTACAAGCGAGCAGTACGCCTGAAATGCCCGAATTACTTAACGCAGATGAATATCGAATCAAACAGATATTGCGTAATTTATTAGGAAATGCAATTCGATTTACTAAAGGTGGCGAAGTCTCGCTTTATGCCGATTTAACGGCTAAAGGTGGCAATAAGCTCTTGCGATTCACCATAGCGGATACCGGTATCGGCATCACGCCCGCCGCCCAAAAAGAGCTTTTTGACTCCCTTGAGCAAACCACTAAGTTGAGTAATAGCAGTTTCACAGGCAGGCTACGCCTAATTGTATCCAAACATCTGGCTGAACTTATGGGTGGCGAAATAGGTGTAATCAGTGAAATTGGTCAAGGCAGTCAGTTTTGGTTCACGGTCGCTTATACGGAATAGCAAGCTCTTAAATACTCGAGTCATGTCCAAACTCTCATGTAATAGGAGCTCGGGCTCTCTTGTTTTAGTCACTCAAATTCTAAAAATTCAGATATGGGCTACCTAAAAGGGATCTATAGGAAAAATAATCTTCTATTTAAGCTGATAATAATGACTTTATTTCAGCTCTCAGTTTCGCTAAGGGCATGGGTTTAGTGAAAACTCGGTTAGCCCCCATTCCACTAGCAAACTCTAAATAACTTTCTGGGTCACTCGACCCACCGCCGGAATAGGCAATGATCTTTAGGTCGGGATGAAGTTCTCTAACTTCAGAAATAAATTCTAACCCCTCTTTATTCGGCATCAGAATGTCGGTAATTATTAAGTCAGGTGTTCGGTGCTCAAAGTGACTCAATGCAATGTCGCCATCTTCAGCCAACAACGCCTCGTGACCGTCAAGGTCTATCACATCGCTCAATAAACGAAGCATTTGTGGATCATCATCGACCAGTAGAATCAACGCCATTCCTTGCTCCCTTTGTTGGTTTCCTTCAATGAAAACATACTAGCAAAATTCCTTCTTCTCGCATCAAAGACATAAAATACTTTATTTAATCGGTCGAACATCGGTGTTGACTACTACTCAAATTATCAATAAATTTCGACTGATTTCCGTTGTCTTGAATCCCTTGCTAGTGAAAAAAGATTAAAATTTAATCTATTAAACACTGCTAATTTATTGATTATGCTTGTATCATCCATAAAGTTCAATAGAAAACATGTGGACTTTTGTTAACGGTTACAACAAATAGTTACACAATTAGACTCACCGTAAAGTTGATAGTTTCATCTCATTTTGTTATCTAACACGATATAATTCTCACTAATAACGATTAGCACTTTAACAGCAACCAATGACTAGAAATCTATGAGTAAACTTACGATTGTATTCGATCACCCTGACTTCATCATTATCGATAAGCCCACGGAAATCTCGTTTCATACCGAAAATAACCAAGCAGGAATAGTTGAAGTAGCCAAGCAACAAACCGGTGACAAACTATGGCCTGTACACCGACTGGACAAAATAACGTCTGGCCTATTAATACTCGCTAAATCAACTGAAGCAGCGGCAGAATTTGGCAAGTTGTTTGAGAACCAACAGATAAGTAAAACTTATATTGCGCTCAGCGATAAAAAACCTAAAAAGAAGATGGGCAAAATAATCGGAGATATGGATAAATCTCGCTCAGGTAGTTGGAAGCTCAATAAAACAACATCAAACCCTGCGATTACTCAGTTTCAGAGTCTGTCGCTGATTCCTGGTATTCGGTTATTTTTAGTTAAACCTAAAACTGGTAAAACCCATCAAATTCGTGTCGCTCTCAAAGCCGTTGGTGCGCCTATTTTGGGTGATACTCGTTATTCAGGAACACCAAGTGACAGAGGCTATTTACACGCACTGCAACTCTCATTTAGATGGAAAGACAAAGCTGTCAAAATTTGTTCATTTCCTATTGAAGGCGATTATTTTAAACTTGCAGAACTAAAGCGACTCGTTGACAAACATCTTTAAAAGTACAAAACGGATGATTTAACTAATTGATTGTTGTTAGACTATTCGACTGTTGTGTTAAAACTGATGAATTGATATCTTCACAAACATTACATTCGTCGGCAATATCAACAGGACTCTAATTAAAGGATGAATAAAATCAAATATAGTATTCGGAGAACAAATATGAAGAGCTCATTGAAGATCTTTCTTTCCAGCATTTGTCTGGCCAGCGTTTTAATGACTTTTGGATTTTCCAGCAATTTAATAGCTGCCGATAAAGTCTACCGCTGGCGTCTGGCAGAAACCTGGGGCCCCAACTTTCCTATATTTGGTGATACCACCAAAAATATGGCAAAAATGGTGAAAGAAATGTCCAACGGTCGGCTTGTTATTCGAATCGACTCATCCAATCGACATAAAGCCGCACTCGGTATCTTTGACTTTGTTAAAAACGGTCAGTATCAAATGGGCCATTCCGCTTCTTATTACTGGAAGGGAAAAAATATTAACACCATGTTTTTTACTACCCTGCCTTTTGGCATGACCACGCCTGAGCAATACGGTTGGTTTTATCATGGTGGAGGCAAAGAGCTAATGAAAGAAGTTTATGACCAATACGGAATTTTATCGTTTCCTGGAGGTAACACTGGCAACCAAATGGGCGGCTGGTTTAGAAAAGAGATTAACTCCGTAGATGATTTAAAAGGACTTAAAATGAGAATCCCTGGATTCGCTGGTGAAGTACTCGCTGAACTAGGTGCAAAACCGACCAATATTGCGTCTGGAGAATTGTATACGGCCTTGGAAAGGAAGACGATTGACGCGCTAGAATGGGTAGGCCCCTCTCTCGATTTAAGAATGGGTTTCCATCGAATAGCCCCTTATTACTACACAGGTTGGCATGAACCCGCAACAGAACTACAGTTTATGGTCAATCAAAAGGCATACGAGAGCCTGCCTGCCGATTTACAGACGATTCTCACCATTGCTATGAAAGCGGCAGCTTATGACATGTACACCCAGTCAATGCACGCAAGCGCTATGAACCTTGAAACCTTGCAACAGGACTATCCCAATGTAAAATTAAAGACCTTTCCCGCACCAGTAATGGAAGCGCTGCGACAGGCTAATGATAAATTGCTGGGCCAATTTGCAGCAAAAGATCCAATGAGCAAAAAAATCTTAGATTCAATACACGACTACGGCAAAAAGATAAGAGCCTGGACCAACTTTTCTGATCGCGCCTATCTCGATAGTTTTGATAATAAAGAAAATAAGACCGAGCAATAATTGGACCTGCGGAACTAGCACTTTATATTTATCCGCTAGTTCCGTAATATACTCCTACCCAAATAAATACGCTGTGCATACCCAAAATAATAACCAATGAAATTAACTTCTCTGTTAAACAAAGTGATCAACGCAGTTGGATATTTTTGTGCACTCTTAATGTGTTTGATGTTGCTTAATGTCTTTTACGACGTATTGATGCGCTACCTTTTTAATGATGTCGATATAGGCATGCAAGAACTAGAATGGCATTTATTCGCAGCCATGTTTATGTTTGGAATCGGATACACACTAAAAGAAGACGGCCATGTTCGAGTTGACGTGTTTTATGACCAATTTTCAGATAAAGTAAAAGCATGGGTTAATATCTTTGGTTCTATTTTTCTCGCACTACCAATCACCATCTTAATTTTATACTACGGCATTAATTACACCGACGAGGCCTATGAAATGGGAGAAGGCAGTGCCGACCCAGGAGGACTTCCTCATCGATGGATCATCCGATCGGTTATTCCCGTTTCTTCCGGATTTGTGATCTTGTGTCTTTTGCAGGTAATTTTGCTTCAAATCGAAATACTGCGCCGTCCAAACTCTGAAAACGAAAGTACAGCGCTCTCTTCATCTAAAGACGAGGAGAAGCAATAATGGTTGGCATCGTACTTTTTTTAATCGCATTATTTCTATTATTTGCAGGATATTCTGTTGCCTATACCTTTGCAGGTATTTCTCTGATCGTTGGAGTCATTACTCTGGGTCCAGAACTGTTTTCTTTTATGCCCTACCGCATAATGAGCATCATGGACAATACCACGTTAATGGCGATCCCAATGTTCATATTTATGGGAATCATGCTGCAGAAATCGGGACTGGCAGAACGAATGCTGGAGTCTTCGGCAAGATTATTTGGAGGAATTTCAGGAGGTGTCGCTATTTCGACAATCGTCGTTGGAGCTTTACTGGCAGCATCAACGGGAGTGGTTGGCGCTAGTGTGGTCGCGATGGGAGTCATCTCGCTACCGGTAATGCTGAAAAACAATTACCACCAACCGACAGCAACAGGGGTTATCTGCGCGTCTGGAACCCTCGGACAGATAATTCCTCCGTCCATCATTTTGATTATTCTAGGTGATGTGATGGGCATTACCGTGGGTGATTTGTTTAAAGCGGCGGTACTACCGGGCGTACTATTAATTGTTGGTTATACCCTTTATATTCTGGTGCTCGGAAAAATAAAACCGGATTATTGTCCTCCGCTACAAATTGAACAAGATAAAAGCCAACTGATTAAACAAGCATTCAAAGACGTTGTCCCTCCTCTTATTTTAATCATTGCTGTATTAGGTTCTATATTTTCAGGCATAGCAACACCAACAGAATCGGCATCAATTGGCGCTATAGGGGCAGTTTTATTATCGAGTGTTTTTTCAAAAATATCATTTAACAAACTGAGAGACTGCTCCTTGGAAACCGTCAAAGTAACGTCGATGATCTTTGCTGTTCTGATAGGCGCGACTGCTTTTTCAATGGTGTTCACTTATTCTGGTAGTGATTATTTAGTCGAAGATTTCATCTTAGGTCTACCAGGCGATAAATGGACTTTTATTGCCTTGGCGATGATTGCAATATTAATACTCGGTTTCTTTATTGATTTCATAGAAATCGCTTTTTTAGTGGTGCCAATTCTTGCACCTATCGCACTCGCACTAAACATCGACATGGTATGGTTCGCTATTCTCATTGCAATGAACTTACAAACCTCATTCCTCACCCCTCCCTTCGGATTCAGTCTATTTTATTTGAAGGGAGTCGCCCCAAAATCGATAAAAACTACAACTATATATAAAGGCGTTTTACCGTTTATTTTAATTCAGGTTATCGTGTTAGTGTTGGTTGTCTTTTTCCCCGAATACCTTATTGTTTATTAAGCTTTTTAGTGAATGTTAATTAAACCTAATTTGAATTCATAGTTTTCGAATAATAAGCGCTTTGTTTTTTACTTTGAATGTTATGCGCTTATAGGATTTATGACTAATTATTTTTTCTATTAAACATTCTCGTTACTTAAACCACATAACCTTTAGAATTCTCTCGATAAAGCCTAGAATTAGAGTACTAACACCATAAAAAGCAATTTACTTTCTATGGTTAATTCGACTGGGAGTAGTAATAATGAAAAGACTCTATTATTTAACCGAAGAACTAAACAGCGCGGACTCTATATCTAAGAATATTCACGAGGCTGGCATATCTGACTGGAATTTTCTTGTGGTCAGTAAAGATGAATCAGGGCTTTATAAACGACACATTCATTCCGCTAATATGATTCAAAAAACCGGCATCGTTCATTTTAGCGAACAAGGTGTTCTTAAAGGACTCGCTGTTGGAATTCTTCTATCATTACTTCTAATGCCAATTCCTATTCATGGCAGTACACCATCCATGGTTATCCTAATATTTGTTTTAGTCGCTAGTGTTATGTTGGGCGGATTTCACGGTAGTTTGTTTGGGTATCAATTAGAAAACTATAAACTTAAACCCTTTCATCATCGCATCGAAAAAGGCGATTTGTTAATACTTATCGACGTACCTAAAAACCAGATATCTGATGTTCAAAACTTGATGCATGATACGCATCCGGAAGCTCGTTATTGTAATCAAGGAAGCAGTATTATTATGCCGTTTGATAAAGCAAAAGAGGTTTGTTATTGAGTGGAATGTCAGGTTGAAGACTGACCTACACTTGTCGAGGCCTGCCGACAACTTTGAATAAGCCCTCTAACACAGTAATCGCATGATTCCTCGCGATGGCAATAATATTTAGATTGTAAGCTCAGCGTGTTTTTATTTTCATAGCGTAACAAAAGAACTTGCTTCACTCATGGTATAGGTTCAGCAGGCAAGACTCGACAATACCCTCCTCCGGTCATCGCCTAAAAGCGCCTACTTTTTGGTGCGAGCGCAGCGCGGCAATCTGTCTTTAAGTCCTTTGCGACTTTTAACAACGAAATATTTATTGCTCGCCCGTTTGTTTTGTTAGTTCTCAATTCATTAAGTTTTTGTCGACGATAGTCAGCCTGTGTTGTTGGGTTTCGCAAGCTCTACAGCCAACCTACAAAAGTACCCTATGACCAGGCTTACGTGTTTCAATCAACCCGTCTTACGTGTTTACCGTGTTGACCTTGTTCGCTCTCTAGTTCGTTCCAAAAACTTATCAACTGAACTATGATATTCGAATGGACGGCTTCCCCCTCTAGGTGTAAAAAGCACGCTATTTCCTAGTAAATTATCCTCTTTAAATACTATTCTAAAACATCCTTTTAACATAGTTTCTGTTTGTACCTCAGATATATCATCAAAACCAATTTCTACAAGTCGACCTTTGTCTAATATTTTAACAGTCTCACCTGAAACATAAACATCTTTTACCTTTAGTATGTAATAACTAAACAAAAAACACCAAATGCTACAAAGGGAAAAACCCAATAGATCCCGATGGGGGGATACAACAGAAACAAACCTCCAAACCAAATCCCTGCAAAAAAACGTATAGTCCGTGTCGACTCTTTTTTAGATATCTTTTCCATATTATCCTTTGTAATAAGTTAGCTACTTACATTTTTCGTAAATGAGAACGATAGCATTTAGAAGAGATATTGCGTTTTATCGAAAGTTACTTTCTATTGGCCTTCTATAAAAATAAAATAGATCTATATATGT